>CAYOHG010000278.1:2858-5195 GCA_964403685.1 uncultured Planctomycetales bacterium | reverse complement strand
TGCAGATGGACGACGTCATGAACGTCGCCGAAGGCTATCTCGTACGCTTGTGGAAAGAGCTGCTGGGTGTCGATCTGCCGCGGCCGTTCCCGCGCATGACCTACGCGCAGGCGCTGGCTGAGTACGGCATCGACCGGCCGGATACGCGCTACGACTTGCGCATCCGCGACGTCACCGGAATCGCTCACCGAACGGAATTCAAGGTCTTCAGCGGCGCGGCGTGCGTGCGCTGCATTCGCGTGCCCGGCGGCGCGGAGATTTCGCAGAGCGAGATCGAAAAAACCGACTCGAGCCTGCTGGCCATCCTCAAGGGCATCGGCGCCGGCGGCCTGCCCTACGTCAAGGTCGAGGCGGTGGATGGACGGGCCGCGTTCAAGACCGGCGTCGCGAAGTTCTTCTCGCCACAGCTCACCGCCGAGCTTTGCGCCGCGACCGGCGCGCAGCCCGGCGACGCGATCTTCTTCGCCGCGGACACGGTGGACAACGTGTGCAAGTTCCTCGCCCGGCTGCGCGAGGAGATCGCCCGGCGGCGCAGCCTGATCCCCGTCGGCAAGTGGAACATGCTCTGGGTGATCGATTTCCCGCTGCTCGAGTATCACCCCGACGACGGCCGCTATTACGCCGTCCATCACCCCTTCACGGCCCCGATGGACGAAGACCTGCACCTGCTCGAAAGCGATCCGCTCAAGGCCCGCGCCAAGGCGTACGACGTGGTCGTCAACGGCGTCGAGCTGGCCGGCGGCAGCATCCGGATTCACCGCTCCGACGTGCAGAGCCAGGTCTTCAAGCTGCTCGGGCTCACCCCGCAGGAAGCCGAACTCAAGTTCGGCTTTCTGCTCAAGGCGCTGCGCCACGGCCCGCCGCCGCACGGCGGTTTCGCGATGGGAGTCGATCGCCTCGTGATGCTGCTCAACGGGCTGGACAGCCTGCTGGACACGTTCAGCTTCCCGAAGACGCAGGAGGCCTTCTGCCCGCTGACGCAGGCGCCCAGCCCGGTCGACGACAAGCAGCTCGCGGAGTTGTTCATCCGGACGGCGGTGCCGAAGAAGTAAGCCCGCGGGTGGACCGTAAGCACGAATAATAGCGGGCTCACCGCCGCCGGAAGAAAGCGTCCCAGCCTCGAGCGAAACTCGTCCACGGAAGCGCCGTGACCAGGAATCGTGCGAGTGCGCCAGGTCTCGTCCGCTCTACGTAGGGTCACGTACCGCGGAGGTCTGTCCGAACTGCCCCCGCCCCGCGGGCGTCAAGGCCCAAGTCGCAGGGCGCGGCGCGCGGTGCGAGCACGACACCGCTGGCCGGCCGCGATCCCGGTGAGGTTGGCGTAAGTGGCCGGGCGGCGCATTCCGGCGGGCCTGCGCGTTCCGGCGCGGCGCTGCTCCGTACGGCGACAACCCCGCCGAGGACTCCGGCTCGGCCTACGTCTTCGCCGTCAGCGAGGACCGCGACCTCAACGGCGTAATGGACATCTGCGAGTGCCCGGCGGACCTCAGTGGCGACCAGCGCATCGACCTGACCGACCTGTCGATGCTGATGGTGAACTTCGGCACCTCCGGCGACGTGGCCTGGCTCGACGGCGACCTGAACCTCGACGCGGCCATCGATCTGCTGGACCTCAGCGAGATGCTGATCGTGTTCGGAAGCAAGTGTGAGTGAAGAGACGGAGGGAACAGGGAGGAAGGGACGGAGGGAGGAAGAGCCAGAGCGACGAACTGGCGGCTGCGCGACCGGTTGACCGTCCGACCATCCGACCCTTCGACTGGCCGACGATTGGACCTTTTGACCTGCGGACCTTTCGACGCCTCGACCCGGCATCCTTCGACGTGTTGACCTTTCGACCTGCGAGCCTCCCGCCCGTCTGACTTGGCGACCCGCTAATCACTCGGCCCGCCGGCTTAATCATCGCATTCGATGTCCTCGATAAACCCGTCGTCGAACTCGATCTCGCAGTCGCTGATGAACGGGGCCAGGAACACCCGGGGCGGAATGATGATCGTGCAGGTATCCACCTGGAACAGCGTTCCGAGCGTCAGCACGGCCAGCAGCGCCTTGAACGATCGTCGCTTCATCGCCTGATCCTCCCGCGGGCCGCCCCGCAGCGCTTCCATCATGGACACCCGTCGGCGCCGGCGGTTGGCCGATCGATCGGACCACCGCCGGGCCGGTCATCAGCGGCCGCGGCGCAACCACCCGCTCCGGGCCGGTTACGTTTGCTACCGTATCCGCCCCGCGTACATTCCGGCGTAGCAGCGCTCGCAATCCGCCAGCAAGCCGCGCAACTCGTCGGGCACCGGCTCGTCCTTGGGCTTGTAGCGCCCGAAACCTGTGGTTTTCTCCACC
>CAYOHG010000278.1:0-2848 GCA_964403685.1 uncultured Planctomycetales bacterium | reverse complement strand
CCAGTATTTTGCCCAGACGCCGTCGGTGCTTCGCCGGCCCGCCGGCCACGACAGCATGCTCTCGTCAAACGGCACTCCCAGCGCCTCGCACAGCAGCCCCAGTGTTCGCCGGGGATTCTCCAGCACGTCGCGGGCGTCGACGATCGGCGGGGTGTGGCCGGTATGGTCGCGGACGAACTCGATGATCTCGGCCTGCTGCGGCAGCCCGGTATCGGCCAGCGTCGGCCGGGGCACGTTCCGGATCAGCGAGGTGAGCATCTCGCGAGGCTCGCGGATGAGGAAGGCGTGCGACAGCCGGGCGAGCCAGCCGCGCTCGATCTCGGGCAGCAGGTGATGCGCCATGTGCTTCTGGTAGAAGATGACGCGGCCTTCGGGGATCGGTCCGGTCAGCCAGGCGACCACCTTGCGCCAGTCGGTTTCATGCGCGGCGATCACCTCCGCGCGGCCCGGGTGGTCGGCGCCGGTCTTCAGCAGGTAATGGGCGTAGAGCGGCTCGTCGCATACGAACGTGTCCGGCCGGTTGCCCCACGAGCGCAGCAGGGCCGTCGAGATGTTGCGCGGCCCGGACCAGATCGCGATGCGGCGTTCGGAATTCATGTCCGCGGTTCCCGGTGGGCGCCTTGAGCAGGTCGAATCTACTCTGGCGGGGGCCAGAAGACGATGTCGCCGTTCTCGCCGTAGCGGTCATAACCCTGGCGCTTGCCGCCTTCGTCGCTGCCGTTGGCGCCGACGGAGTAGAGCAAGGGCTGATCGTTCTGAAGCTTGTACACCAGGTCTCCGGCGGAGAAGGGATCATCGCGCAAGCTGGAGGCCTCGTTCTTCATGGCCTCCTTGAGGGTCGCAGGCCAGCGGCCGCTGGCGGCCTGGTGAGCGTGAATCGCGACTACGGCGCGGGCCGCGTTGCAGCGGGCGTCGTGGGCGCGGCGTTCCTTATCGATTTCCCACAGGCTGGGCATCAGCACCTGCAGCGCTTCGGGCTGCATGCGTGCGATCAGGGATTGCCCCTCGCGAACGATGTCGCGAGCGGCGGGGTACTTGACGCCGGGCATCTTCCGCACCAGCGACAGCACCTGCTCGTGCATGGCTGCGAGGTCGGCGAGGCTCGCCGGGGGCGAGATAGGAAGCGGGGTATTCCCCGGCATCATCACCATTTCCAGCCGCCCGTCGCCGTCGGAGTCGCTCCCGTCGTGCTGAAGCTGCTCCAGGAAGAAAGCGGACTGCGTTTCGAGCGGTAGTCGGATGCTGACCGGGGCGCGGTCCTCCTTTCTCAGCACCTGGAGCATTGCCTCGTAGTCCAAAGGCTTGCGGGCCAGCCGCGGCGCCTCGCGCAGCGTCGCGTACGCCTTGTCCGCCAGCGTGCGGCCGTGCTTGTACTGCTGCAAGGTCGGCTGCAACTGTAAGTGCCGCGCGGCGCGCAGCACCGCGATCACGTCGTCGATCGCACCAGCCGCGTCACCGTCGCGCAGCCGCAGGCGCGCCCGGGCGGTCGCGCAGACTCCGATCGTGCGGACGGCCTTGGAGCTGGGGACGGATTCCTGGAGCCGCAGGCCGCGATTGGCGCCGAATTCGAAAAAGCACCATTTCAGCTTCGACGTTTCGGCGAAGGCTGCCAGGGCGTTCTCGTTCTGGCGCGTCCACTCCTGCACCGCCAGCAGGTCGGAATCGCTCCACTGAAATCCGGCCCGCTGCGTGGCGGCGTTCTCGCCGGCCTGGCTCTCTGCGAACATCGTCTTGAAGATCTTGTTGTACTGAGGGGCGGCGTTCTCCCCTTCGCCGGGCTGGCCGTAGGTCTCGTTCAGCCAGGCGGCGTAGTCGACCGGCTTCTTCAGGTCCGGCGCGGGGGGATCGGCGGCCAGCAGGGGGGGGGCCAGGCACAACAGCATCAGCGCGGAACGAAGCATGATCGGACCTCAGCGAAGCGGACATATCCTGCGGTCAGACGATCGCACCGCGGATGGAGAATTCGCTTCCGCCGGCAGTATAACGCCCGATCGCGGCGCGGCGCCGGCGCGGGATTCTCGGAGCTGCGAACTGCCTGATTGACTTCGACGCATCCCGGCCTAGAGTTGGTCAGAGCCGCACATGCAGGCCGCGGCCGCAGACTCTGGAGCAATCACCCTTTTTTCTCAGCCCATCGCGGGTGGCGACAGGACGCGCCGCCCGCGACTTTTTTCGCCGCCGGCGCCTCGAGCGCTGCGCGGGCGGGACTCGTTGTGCCGCCGGGGTGCTGCGCTGGCCGCTTAGCCGTTGCGGCCCGGGCTGCGTGTGGGTCGATCGGCTCACAACGCAACTCGCCGGCCGTCGTCGGCCGGCGAGTCGCGGAGATTGCTGCCATCCGTCAGGGTCGCGCTTCGCGGACTGGCTCGATCAGCCGCCGCGCTCCCGTCGAATAATCGTCTGGTCGATCAGCTTGCCGCCGGAATCCTGCGTGTCGCCCAGTCCGCCGCGGAGCTTGCGTTCGCGCCGTCCGCGGGCGTCGTCGTCGCCGGTATCGTGCGTATCGCCGCTGGTCCATTCGGCGCGCTTCTTGGAAAGGCCGATCTTGCGCTCGACGGTGTCGACTCGCAGGATTTTGACGTCGATCTCGTCGCTGATCTTGACCTCCTGCTCGGGGTTCTCGACCTTGTGCTCGGCCAGCTCGGAGACGTGCAGCAGGCCTTCGAGGTCGGGTTCGAGCTCGACGAACACGCCGAAGTTGGTGATCTTGGTGACCTTCCCGCGGACGACCATGCCGGGCTGATAGCGCTCGGGGATGGCGCGAATCCAGGGGTCCTCGGTCATCTGCTTGAGGCCCAGCGCGACGCGCATCTTCTCCTGGTCGACCGAGAGCACCACGCAGCGCACGCGG
>CAYOHG010000277.1:0-5206 GCA_964403685.1 uncultured Planctomycetales bacterium | reverse complement strand
GCCATGCGGCGCTGCACGTTCAGCTTGGCCCGGTCGCGAGCCAGGCTGAACTCGGAATCGAAGGTCGGTGAAACGAGCAGAATGCGACCCATGGCGTATCACCCCCACGGCCCGCAGGTGGCAGGCACATGACCTCTGATCGGCAATTCAGGAACCAGACTCGTGATGGTATTCAGCCGCGTGCGCCGGTGTCAACGCGATTCCAGCGCCGCGAAGCGCGTCACCGGTCGCCGGATTCCGGCCGCGTGCCGCCGAGGGCGGCTCAGGGCCGCGTCGGTGTCGGCAGGCGACCCGCGACTCCGCAATCGGGCCGGTCGCTGTCGCGCGCCGGCCGAGTCAGCGAACGAGAATATCCGGCCGCGCGCCGCAGGTAGGCCAGTCGTTCGTGCGCGTCACAATCTCGCCCGACGACAGGATCGTGTCCTCCGACTTGGTGCCCGCGATGGTTGGGTTCCAGCCGACCAGTTGATTGGCGAGCACGGCGCGCGTCTCGCTGGGGGTCGCCTTGAAATCGCGGCACTCGTAGCCCATCGGACCGCCTTGATGGTGGCGGCGCCACTCGTCCGCAAAGCCGGTTTCCGCGTAGACGCGCTGCCCTTCCGCCAGCACGTCGCACCAGCGCGCGCCGGGCTTCGTGGCCAGATGCAGCGCGCGATCGACCGCGCAGACCGCGTCATGCCGGCGCCGCAGGTCAGCCGGCAGCGGCCCGAAGTGCACGATGCGCGTGGCACTGACGATCAGCCCATGCCGCTCGGCGCAGATCGCCGCCATCAGCACGCGCTCAGCCCGCCGCTCGGTTGGAATCGGATGCCGATAGCGGGTGAGGCGTTCGTCGGCCGCCACCAGCACGACCGGAGCGAAGATGTTGAGTCGCCGAAGCTGGCCGGTGATGCGGCCGGCGACGTCCAGCTCGCTCCAGCCAGCCGGAAACTCACGCAGCACGCGTTCAAGCGTTGCGGCCGCATCGGCGCCGAGCTCGCGCACCCGGGCAGTCTCGGCCCGCGTGAGCGGATTGCGAAGTTCGTAAAGCGGATCGTCCGGGAAGTCGTGCGTGTAGCGGCCCTCAGGAAAGTGCGGCAGCGGCTCCCACCAGTTCGACTCACGCAGCTCCCATTCGTCCGACAGCTCCTCGGCACGCAGGCGCGGAGCCTCGATGTTGTCGGCGTACACCACCTTCGCGGCGGGCGTCCAGAGCAGCGTCGCAATCCCGAGGCTGCTGGAACCATCAATGCGGAAGTCGCACCCGTCGGTGATCCATGCGGCGTTCGAGCGGCGCCGGATGACGATGCCGTCGAGTTGGTTCGCGGCGCAATAGTCGCGCAGCCGCTGGTCCTTTTCATTCATCGCAGAAACCTCCGCACCGCCGTCAGGGTGGGGCCGTTCTGAGCGCCGTGACGCGTGCATTTGATCGCCGCCGCGGCCTGCGCGAAGCGCACCGGGTCGTCGTGCCCCGCGGCCAGAGCGGCGGCGAACGCGCCCACAAAGGCGTCGCCGGCGCCGACGGTGTCCACCGGCGTCACGCGAAACGCCGGCCGAGCCGCCCCGTCATCGAGCACACCCTGCTCGCCGCGCGTGATGATGACCTGCGCGGCGCCCCGCCGGCGCAGTTTCCGTGTCGCGCGGACAAGCAGCTCCAGCGAGGGGCGCGGGCGCGCCGGCTCACCCGCCAGCAGCAGTGCTTCGCCCTCGTTCACGATCAGCACGTCCACGCCGGTCAGCGGGACGCGCGCGGCGGGTGCGGCGTTGAGGATCAGCGTCCGTGCCAGAGGGCGCTCAAAAGGCGTTTCGAGCTGCATGACGGCGATGTCGCAGCGGCCGCGCGGGCGTGTGAGACGATTCGCACCCGGTGCGACTGTAATCAGGTTGCGGCCGCGCGCGTCGACCGTGATCAGGGCTACGCCGGTTGGACCGCGCACGACGCGGACGCCGCTGGTGTCGACGCGCCGTTCCGCGAGGTTCCGCAGGGCCAGCCGGCCGTGATCGTCGTCGCCGACACACCCAATCATGCGGACCGTTGCGCCCAGGCGGGCGGCGGCGACCGCCTGGTTGGCGCCCTTGCCGCCGCAGAAAACCCGAAAATCACCACCCAGAACCGTTTCGCCCGGAGCGGGCAGGCGCGGCGCCGTGGCGACGAGGTCAATATTGATGCTGCCGATGACGGTGATTTCTCGCATAACGGCTGGCACCGTTGCGGGCTGGAATACATCAGAATCGGGGAGCCGAAGTCCGTCAACCGGTCGGCGCGTGTAACCCTCGGTCCCATCGGCGCGGAAGCCAGGAACGGCCTGACGCTACACTTTACAACCAACAACACGGATCGCGGAGAACCGACCGAATGCCCGCTCGCATGATCCCGTACGACTTCAACCGACGCGAACCCGCCGAGATGGCCGCACGCGGGCGCCTGCTGCTGGATGAAATGCGGCGGCGGCGAAGCTGCCGGCACTTCAGCGACCGCCCCGTGCCGCGGAACGTGATCGAACTGGCGCTGGAGATCGCCCATACCGCCCCCAGCGGCGCCAATCGCAAACCCTGGACTTTCGTCGCGATCGACGACCCCGCGATCAAGAGCGAAATCCGGCTGGCCGCCGAAGCGGAGGAGCGCGAGAACTATGCTCATCGCTTTCCAGCCGAATGGCTGGAGGCACTCGAACCGATCGGCACCGGCCCGGACAAGCCCTACCTGGAGATCGCACCCTGGCTGATCGTGCTGTTCCGCGTGGATTACGAGCTGCTAGCCAGCGGCGAGAAACAGAAGAGCTACTACCCGGTGGAGAGCATCGGCATCATGTCGGGCTTCTTCCTGATGGCCTGCCACCAGCTCGGCCTGGCGACGCTGACGCACACGCCCAGCCCGATGACGTTTCTGCGTGACGTGTGCCGCCGACCGGCCAGCGAGAAGCCGGTCCTGCTCATCCCGGTCGGATACCCGGCGTACGATTGCATGGTGCCCGATCTGCCGAAGAAGCCGCTGGCCGCCGCTCTGCAATGGAATCGCTGACGATCGGCGGGATGATGCAATGAGACGATTGATACGCGCGAGCATGTCGGAGCATTGGCGGCCGGCGTTGAACTGGCGATTGCATGACCGAATTTCTGAGTGATCCGCTGACTGCGCTGCCGGGTGCGTTTGACACCGCCGACATGGGGCGTGGATTGCCCGGGCTGCCGAGCGGGTTCCGCTGGCGCGGCACGGACTATCCCATTGCGCGACGGCTGGAAACCTGGAAGCACACGTCCGCGGAGGGTGGCCGGGCCGGCGGGCAGGTTTATCTGCGCCGACACTATTACCGTCTGGAAATGAGCGACGGGACGATCTGGACGGTCTATTTCATTCGGCAGACACCGCGCAGCGGCTCACCCAAGACGCGCTGGTTTCTCTATACGCTGGAGCCGCCGGCGTCCGAACTGCCGGCGAAAAGCGAGTGATCCGCGACTGCGAGTTCGCGTTGTCGGCTCGCGCCGCTGGGCGCGCGGTTCGAGCGACGGTGCGCAGGCGAACGGTGTTGCAGCGCGTGTTGCGTTCTACCAACCAAGAACGTCGCGGGCGCGGGATGTCGGGCGGGGCGCGCGTCGCCCCCAAAGGGCCGACGTACCTCGATCGGTAGCGCCGCGCGCCGTTAAGCGTTCAAGCCCTTGCGGCCTGCTGACTAACGCTTGGAGAACTGGAAGCGGCGGCGCGCCTTGCGCTGGCCGGGCTTCTTGCGCTCGACCACGCGGCTGTCGCGCGTCAGGAAGCCGCGGGTACGGAGGATTGTGTCGTAGCGCTGATCGGCCTCGACCAGCGCCCGAGAGACGCCCAGCCGGATTGCGCCGGCCTGACCGGTGATGCCGCCCCCGTGGACACTCGCGTGCACGTCGAAATGCCCGACGACGTTGGCGGCTACCAGCGGGTCGCGCACGGTGGCGTGAGCGCCGTCCTCGGTGAAGTACTTGGTAAGCTCGCGATGGTTGATGACGATCTGGCCGGTCCCCGGCACCAGCCGCACGCGCGCGACGGCGGCCTTGCGCCGCCCCGTGCCCCAGTAGACGCCAGAGGAAGGCGGCGGCGGAGTCGTCGCAGGTGCTTCAGCCAGGGTTGCCGGAGTCGTCACATCGCTGGAATTCACAGCCACCTCCGCAGCACACTAGTTTGGGAACGGCTCGGGCATCTGGGCCTGATGGTTATGCGTCGCACCTTGGCAGAGCTTCAGTTTCGAGAGCATCTGCCGGCCCATCTTGGTCTTGGGCATCATCCGCCGAACGGTGTGATACAGCACCTCCTCGGGGTGCTTGGCAAGCTGCTGCCGCATCGTCAGCACTTTTCGACCGCCGGGATAGCCGGTGTAGTGCTGAAACTCGATGTCATCGAGCTTCGAGCCGGTGACCCGGAACTTGCCGCAGTTCAAAACGATGACGTAGTCGCCGGTGTCGACGTGCGGCGTGTAGGTCGGCTTGTGCTTTCCCATCAGGACAGCGGCGATCTTGATGGCCAGTCGGCCGAGCACCTGGTCGGTCGCATCCACGACGAACCACTGCTTGGCGAGTTGACCGCGCTTCGCGAGAAAGCTCTTGTTGGCGGTATTCATGCCCACTTCCCATCGCGGCGGGGAACGCGACCCCCGCGGCGTGTTCAGACGCTTCGGTCCCGCCGGTGATCCGCAACTGCGTCACCCAGCGTCCGACAGAGCGTCGAAGATCGGTTATTATGCAGACTGCCGGAGAAGCGTCAAGGCCCGCGGAAGGCGGACCGGCCAGCTCGTGGAAACGCCGCCGGGGGCCAGGTACTCCGCCCGGCGTGCCTGGTTTCGGAGCCGACATGCCCGAACTGACCTATCGGACGGCCGGCGAATCGCACGGCGCGGCGCTGACGGTGCTGATCGAGGGCCTGCCCGCCGGCCTGTGCGTCGATCTGGACCGCATCAATGCTGAACTACGCCGCCGGCAAGGCGGTTACGGCCGCGGCGGCCGGCAGCGGATTGAGCAGGATGCGGCGGCGGTGCTCAGCGGCGTGCGGCGCGGTGTGGCGATTGGCTCGCCGCTGGTGCTCCAGATCGCCAACCGCGCCCCGCGCATCGACGACGCCCCCGCCGTACATCGTCCGCGGCCGGGACATGCCGACTTCGCCGGCAGCGTCAAGTGGCTGACGCCCGACTGCCGCGAGACGCTCGAACGGGCCCGCGCCCGCGACACCGCGGCGCGCGTCGCAGCGGGCGCGCGGGGGCGC
>CAYOHG010000276.1:0-5238 GCA_964403685.1 uncultured Planctomycetales bacterium | reverse complement strand
GTGCGGGCAGTGCCAGCCGCGAAGCGCAGCGCGCGGGCGGTGGACGCGGCGCCGGGCGCGGCGCGGAGGAAGCGACCGGGCAAACCGCTACCAGTCAGCCCGGCGCGCCGGTGTCACCGGTGATCGGACCAGCCGGCGAGGCTGACAAGCAGGTCGCCGAGACGCCCGCGAATCGCCAGGACGAAGCTTCGATTCCTGCGCCCGAGGCACCCGCCGACCGCGCTCGCATGGGAGAGTCGGCGGCCTTTGAGCTGGGCTGGCCCGTGGATTCACAGGCGACCGGCGGGATGCGGCTGGGGATGGCGCTGCGCAGGCTGGTGCCCGCCGAGTCTCAGCCGAGCCGGGACGGGTTTTTGGTTGCGGAGGCGCTCAAGGTTCTGGATTCTCTTCGCCAGACGGTCGCAGAGCACCTGGCCGTCGACGTGACGTCGGGCGGCGCGGGTCGCCGGTTGAGCGCGCCGCTGGTACAGTTCCGTGTGATCGTGCTGCCGCCAGCCGAGCTTCCCGCGCCGGCATCGGCGCCGCGCTGAATCACGATAATGCTCTCGATTGTCATCCCGGCCTTCGACGAGGCGCGGCGGCTCCCGCGCACGCTGGACGCCATTCGCGCGTTTGCGGCGACACAGCCTCAAGCCGTCGAGCTGATCATCGTGGACGACGGCAGCCGGGACGACACACCCGGCGTGGTGCGTCGCTGGGCCGGGCTGGCGGCGCCGCGTGAGGAAATTCAGCTGGACCGCCTGCATCTGCGGCTGCTCCGCAACGAAGTCAACCGCGGCAAGGGTTTCAGCGTCCGCCGCGGAATGCTCGCCTCCGCCGGCGACCCGATCCTGATGTACGACGCGGACGGCTCCGCGCCGCTGACGGAGCTCGTTCGACTGCTGGACGCACTGGCCAACGGGGCGGACATCGCCATCGGCTCGCGCGACCTGCCGGGCGCACGCCTCGACCCGCCGCAGCCCTGGCGCCGACGGATTCTGGCGGCGCTATTTCGCACGGTGCGGCGGCGGATGCTGCTGCCCGAGTTGCGGGACACACAGTGCGGGTTCAAGCTCTATCACCGGCCGGCGGCCGAAGCGGTGCTGGCACACAGCCTTGAGAACGGCTGGTTTTTCGATTGCGAGACGCTGGCCCTGGCCCGGAGGCTCGGGTTCCGTATCGCGGAAGTGCCCATCCACTGGCGCGACGACCGCGCTTCGCGCGTTCGCCCGCTGCGCGAGGCGCTGCGCGCTCCGGCGGCGCTATGGCGCATCGCTCGCCGAGTTCGTACCCTGCGCACCAGCGATCGCGGGTAGGTCGCCGGGTTCGCTCCGAATGACAGCCGGGGAGCCGCCTGGCACGGCGCGCACCGTTCCGCGTACGGAGCATGCGGCGGTGTCTTGTGCATTGCTCAAACTGCGGCGCAGCGGCACTACGAGTCCCGCGGGATGGCCAACGCAACTGACGACCCGCCCGCCAGCGCAAGCCGAAAGCGCTCGCGCAGCTCGACGACGGCGCACATCACGCAGGGCACCAGGATGAGCGTGCCGAGCGTGGAGATAAACATGCCGCCCAGGATCACCGCCGCCAGGCCGCGGTACAGTTCGCTGCCGGCGCCCGGCATAAAGGCCAGCGGCAGCAACCCGACGATGCTGGTCAGGCTGGTCATGAAAACCGGCCGCACGCGTACGCGCACGGCCTCGCGGACGGCGGCGCGCACCGTCATGTGCCCTTCGCGCAGGTAGACCAGGGTCTGCTCGACCAGCAGGATGGCATTCTTCACCACCAGGCCGACGAGCATGACAAACCCCAGGAAGGTCAGCACGTCGAGCTGCTGCACCGGCTGGTGCGTCGTCAGCAGTGTTCCCCAGTGCGCCGCCGAGAGCCCCAGAAACCCGCCGAAGACGGCCAGCGGCACGCTGAACATGATCACGAACGGGTACAGCCAGCTCTCGTACAGCGCGCACATCAGCAGGTAGACGATCAGCACTGATAAGAAGAAGCGGCCGCCCAGGATGTTGACCAGGCTCTGCCAGGTCCAGCCCTCCCATCGGCCCACCAACGCGTTGCGGGCAGCCGTGAGCTTGTCGGCGTTACCGGTCAATGAGACGGTGATGGACGGATCGATCTGGCCGGACTGGCGCAGCTCGGGCGTGACCTTGTCTTCGATGTCGCGAATCACCGTCTCCAGCGCATACGCTTCCGGCGGAGTGACCGTCAGCGACACGGCGCGCTGTCGCTCGATGTGCTTGATCTGCTCCAGCGCGGTGGTGTCCACCAGCCGGGCCGCGGACAGAAGCGGCACGATCTCGCCGGTCGGCGCGTAGAGCGGAACCTGCGCGACTTCCTGGGTCGGACGGTTCTTCTGGCCCTCGGCGTAAAGCGAAATGTCGACCGTGTCGCCTCCGGCGATGCGGTAGTCGCCCAGGTACGCTCCATCGCCGCAGGCCTCGACGATGAAGCCGATGTCGGCGGCGTTCAGCCCCAGGGCGGCGGCTCGTTCGCGATCGGGCACAATCCGCACCTCTGGCCGGCCCAGGTTGAAATTCGCCGGGTCCGAGCGGGGAAAACCGAACTTCCGCATCACCGCCATCTGCAACGCCGACGCCGCGTAAACCACTTTTTCGAGGTCGTCTCCGCGAATCTGGATCTCGGCGTTGTTGCCGCCGCCAAACGAGAACAACTGCGACTGCTGGAAGAAGGCGAACGTGCCGGGGATGTTCTGGCCGGCGTCCTGAAGCAGGCGCACGAGGGGCTTGACACGGGCCGGATCGGCACTGCTGGCGCCCATGAAGCAGCCTCCCCGCCAGGAGACAAAAAAGAAGTTGTCGATGCGCGGCGGGGGTGTCAGCCACTCGCGCCGCGCCCGATCGCGCTCGAGCACTCCCAGGGCCGGGTTGCTCAACTCGGCGATCTGGCCCGCCGCAATGCGTTGCTGGATTTTCTCGACCCAACGGCGATCCAGCTCACGGTGCTCAGGCGAGCCCTCCGCGACGCGCCAGTAGTCGCCGATCTGCGATTCGATTACGCCGGCCATGCGGCGGAACTCGTCCATGCTGTATCCCGGCGGCGTCAGCAGGAACCCGAAGACCAGGTTGCGATTGCCGGCGGGCAGGTAGGTGGTGTCGGGAATCAGGAAGGCCGCCAGCCCCAGTGAGCCCAGGGTCATGCCGACGATCACGACCAGCCGCACCACCGGCAGGCCGTTGACACGATCGACGGCCCGGGCGATCAGGCCGGCCAGGCGCAGGACGAGATCGCGCTCCGGCGTGGGCGCGGCCGGTGATCCAGAACCCCGCGCGGCCTCGTCGGTTTGGAACCGCGGAGCGTTGCGATCGTGCTTCAGCAGGCGGGCGGCCAGCGGCGGAATCACCGTGATGGCGACGATCATCGAAAGTCCGACCGCGGCGACCTCGGCGATGCTGATGTCGCGGAAGAGCTGTCCGGCCTCTTCCTGCACGAAGATCACCGGGATGAACACGGCCATCGTCGTCAACGTGCTGGCCAGCACGGCCGCCCAGACCTCGCGCGTGCCCTCGATGACCGCGGCGTAAATGGGCTTGCCCATCTGCTTGTGGCGGAAGATGTTCTCGAGCACGACGTAGGCGCTGTCGACCACGTCGCCGACGGCAAAAGCGATTCCGGCCAGCGAGATCACATTCAGGGTGCGACCGAGCAGAACGATGACGAGAAACGTCCCGACGATCGAGACGGGAATGGTCAGCGCCAGCACCGCCGTCGCCCGCCAGCTTCTCAGGAACGCCAGCAGCAGCCCGAGCACCAGTGCGCTGCCGTAGAAGATGTTCGAGCGCACCATCTCGATCGACTGGGAGATGTAGACCGTCTCGTCGTACACCTGCACCAGCTCCAGCTCGAGCTTGCGCGGCTTGAGCACTTCATCGTTGACGCGCCGGACCGCCTCCTTCAGGTCAGCCATTACCGCCATGACGTTCGCACCGACCTCGCGTCGGACCGGGAACGCCAGCACGTACTGGCCCTTGCTGCGAACCAGCCCCTCGGGGTCCTTGAACGCCAGTTCGACTTCGGCCACGTCGCGGACGTACACCGGCCCGCCGGGCGTATCCGCGATCACGGTGCTGAGAATCTCCTCGACCGACTGGTACTGCCCGACCGTGCGGATGGCGTAATCGCGCTTGCCCTGGGCGCGCGTGCCGGCCGAGACATTCTCGTTCTGCCGGCGCAGGGCCGATTCGAGCTGCCGAAACGTCAGCCCGCGGGCCGCGAGCTGCCCCGCGTCCACCCGCACCTGCACTTCACGCTCGTATCCGCCGTAGATGTCCGTGGATGCGACGCCCCGCACGCGGTCGAGGTAGGGCTTGATGAAGTCCTCGGCGAAATCGCGGAGTTTGCGGATCTCGTCGCTGTCTTCCTGAGCGAACAGGATCAGCCAGGCGATCGTGGCGTTGATCTGAGAATCGCCCGCCTCGATGGTCGGCTCGCGCACCTCGAGCGGATAACCGCTGACCTGCCGCAGCTTGTCGTTCACGTCGCGGATGACTTCGTTCTTGTCAACGTTGGGATAAAACTCGAGCGAGACAGTGGCGGCGTCGTCGGTGGACGTGCTGGTCATGCGCCGCAGCCCCTTGACGCTGCGCAGCACCTCCTCCTGGCGATCGACAATTTCGCGCTCGATCTCCTGCGGGTTCGCCCCCGGCCAGACGGTGTTGATGTTCACCACCGTCACATCGACGTTGGGTGTGAGCTGCACGGGAATCGCGAACAGCGACAGCAGCCCGAAGAGCACCACCAGCAGGACGCCGACGGACACGCCAACCGGACGCGATACGCACAGTTGAATGAGTCCCACGGCAGCGTTACTCCTGCGGCGCGGGCCGCGACGCCGGGGTCGACGCGGCGGGCGCGCTCCCATTCGCGGCGGCCGGCAGCGGTATCACCGGGTTGGGCATGAAGGGCAGCAGGCGCTCGTTGGCTCGAATCACGACCAGGTCTCCCGGGTGCAATCCGGCGGCCTGAACTTCGATGAGGCCTTCGACTTCCAGCCCGGTGATGACCGGCGTGGGAATGGCCATCCTGGGGACTGGACCGGTGCCGGGTTCCGGCGTGCCGCCCTCGGCGTGGCCGTTATCGGCAGACGGGCGGCCGTGCCCCGCGGCTGCGGAATCATTCGATCCCGTCTGGCCAGCCGGGCGCTGCCCGGAATCGGCGGGCGGGCCGGCCGCTTCGCCCTTGGCGGTCGGCGGCGCGCCTTCGGCACCGGGCGGGCGCCCCCCACTCGGC
>CAYOHG010000275.1:0-5240 GCA_964403685.1 uncultured Planctomycetales bacterium | reverse complement strand
GAACTCGGCAGCCTTCGCGTTCATATGGAGTTGCGAGACGGCGCGCTGTCGCTGCGGTTCGAGCCGGAAAACGAGCTGGCACGGCAGTTGCTTCAGAACGAACTCGGCGCGCTGCGCCGCGGGCTCGAAACCAGCGGCATGCAGCTCGAGCAGGTCGAGATTCGACCGGTCGCGCCGCCGCCGACCACGGAGGGTCGCGACGGCCAAAGCGGTTGGGCCGACGGATCCCAGACTTCGGCTCACGAACCCGGCCGACAGGCAGCCTCGCACTCGCGGCGGCATCGTGAAGAAGCGGGGATGACCGGCGCGGCGGAGTCAATCGGGCACGAGGCGGACGAGATCACTACCGCCGCGACGGCGGGACAACTGAATGTGCTGGCGTAAGGCGCGCCGCGCAGAGCGAAAGCGTGGCGGGAGGCAGGCTCCATGACGACTACCGGCGTGACCCCGACAACCTCGACCGGCAGCAACACGGCCCAGCGCGGGCTCGGTTCGCTCAAGAGCGAGGACTTCTTCCGAATCCTGGTCACCGAGCTCCAGCATCAGGATCCGCTGGAGCCGGCGGACACGTCCGACATGATCAACGACGTCTCGCAGATCCGCAGCATCGAACTGTCCAACGAACTGACCGGCACGCTCGGAACGCTCGCCCGCCAGCAGCCGATGAGCAACGCCAGCGGCCTGCTGGGCAAGTACGTCCGCGCGGTGGTCAACGGCGAGAACGGCCAGCCGGCAACCGTGGAGGGTGTCGTCACGGGTGTGCAGTTCGATTCGGACGGCCAGGCGGTGCTTGAGCTCGACGTCGGCATCTCGGTCCGCGCACAGGACGTGCAGCGCGTCACGACGCTTGAGCAGGCGGAGTCCGAAGCGCTCGCGGCGATGTTTGGCGCGACGGGTGAGCCGACGGATTCGACCCAGAAGTCGTCGGCCGCCGCCCGACCTTTCTCGTTCAAACCGCTGACGAATCTGGGGCGGCTGCTGGGCCTGTAGTCGATTTGCATCCGGCCGGTTCTTCAATCTCCGCGGGAGCCACGCGATGGGCCTGACCACGGCCATGTACACCAGCCTGAGCGGCATGAACGCCAATCAGTCGCGCATCGACAACATTGGCAACAACATCGCCAATGTGAACACCACCGCGTTCAAGAACACCCGCACGACCTTTCAGTCGCACATTTCGCAGCTCCTCTCGGCCGGCAACGCACCGAGCGAAACCAGCGGCGGCGTGAACCCGACCCAGATCGGGCTGGGTACGCTGGTGGCCGCCACGCAGCGCGACTACACGCCCGGCTCGATCGAAACCACGGGCATCGCCAGCGACCTGGCCATCGAAGGCGCGGGACTGTTTATCGTGCAGCGGCCCAGCGGCCAGCAGGCCTACACCCGCGACGGAGCCTTCGCCGTCGACATCGACAACAAGCTCGTTACCGCCGACGGTTACCGCGTCATGGGCTTCGGCGTCGATGCGAACTACAACATCCTGCCGAACGTACTGACCGAGTTGACCATCCCGCTGGGCACGCTCTCCGTCGCCCGCGCCACGACCACGGCGATCATGGACGGCGACCTCAGCGCCGCCGGAACGGTAGCTACGCAGGGTTCTACGCACCTGTCGCAGGCGCTGGTCAACGGCGGCGGCGCGGCTGCCGACGCCAGCACCGCGCTGACCGACCTGCGCTCGGCCAGCGACCCCGCCACGGCGCTATTCGCGGACGGGACGACCATCACACTTTCGGGCGCGACCCGCGGCGGACGCACGCTGCCCGACGCCACCTTCGTCGTCGGCACGGACGGCAGCTCGCTGGGCGACTTTGCAAGCTGGCTCGAGGAGTCGCTGGGCATTCAGACCGGCGATGGTCTGCCCGGCACGCCCGGTGTGACGATTGTCGACGGGCAACTCTCGATCAGCAGCAACGCGGGCGAGCAGAACGGTTTCGAGCTGATCGCCTCAAACCTCTTCTCGGATAACACGGGCGTCGCGCTGCCCTTTTCCTTCACGCAGACGGCCGAGGCCAACGGTTCGTCGGTATATACCGGCTTCACGGTCTACGATTCGCTCGGCACGCCGATCGTCGTCAACGCGACTTTTGCGCTTGAACAGACGCTTGACACGGGGCACGTGTGGCGGTTCTACCTCGAGTCAGCCGGGGCCGACGGCACGCCGCAGCCGGTCAGCACCGGCACCGTCACGTTTGACGTAAACGGAAACTACGTCAGCGCGACGGGCAATGAGGTTCAACTTGATCGCACCGCCAGCGGTGCGGCCAGCCCACTGGCCTTCACACTCGACTTCAGCGGCGTGCACGGACTTTCGACGGCGGCGTCGAATTTGATTCTGGCGCAGCAGGACGGGTTTCCGCCAGGAACGCTCGTGAGCTACTCGGTCGGTTCCGACGGGACGGTCAACGGCGCCTTTTCAAACGGTCTGACGCATCCGCTGGGGCAGGTGGCGCTGGCGGTCTTTGCCAACGAGCGCGGACTGATCGCCGACTCGGACAATCTCTACCTGCAAGGCCCGAACACCGGCGCCCCGACGGTGACGGCGCCTGGACTGTTCGGTGCGGGGCGCGTGCTCGGCGGCGCGTTGGAGCTTTCCAACGTGGACTTATCCCGCGAGTTTATCGGGCTGATCACGTCGAGCACGGCCTTCCAGGCCGCCAGCCGCGTCATCAGCACGTCCAGCGACCTGCTGGACCAGTTGCTGCTGGTGGTTCGCTAGTCTGCGGCAGACCGCGCCGCGCGACACCACTTCGCTGCACCGCAATCGACCATGCAGCCGGCTTCAAGACTTCCGGCCGCATGTCTTGCGCCCGCGGCGCAGCGCGGTTTGCGCGGTCCGCGCAGCCTTCTCCCACGGCTATGAACCCTGCGTTGCGCTTCGGTCGATGAAACCCGCGGGCGCTGCCGGCGCCGTACCACCGCCCCAGGCAGGATCGCATGGCTGAGAAAAAAGCGGAAAAGAAAGCCGAGAAGGAAAAGGACGAGCAGGCGCCAGCCGCCGCGCCCGCCAAGGCCGGCCGCAAGCTGCCGATGAAGCTCATCCTGATCGTCGCCGCCGCGGTCGTTCAGGGCGCCCTGCTGTTCGCGGTCACCAAGATGTTCGGGGGCGGGCCGCAGTCGGCGCATGGTCAGGAGGCCGGACACGAAGACGTGCTGGAAGGACCCAACCCGGCGGACACGCCCAAATCGATCGAGTTCGAGCTGCTCAAGGCCTTTCGCGTGCCGAACGAAAGCCGCGGCCGGCTCTACATCTACGACCTCGACATCTCGGTCAAGGTCGCGGCACAGCGCAAGGCCGACATGGACCTGCTGGTCACCGAGCGGCGCGCCGAGTTGGCCGACCGGGTCGCGGCGATCGTGCGATCGGCGACGCCGGATGTGCTGAACGAACCGGAGCTCAAGACGCTGCGGATGAAGTTCAAGTACGCCATCGGCGCCGTCGCCGACGACACCGATCTGGTGCTGGAAGTGCTGATCCCGCGTTGCGTTCCCATTCCCACGTAAGTGGCCGCGGAGCGCGCCAAGAGTCAGGGACGACATGGACACGCAGGACCGAGAGCAACCCGTTTCGAGCGACGGCGCAACGAGCCCCGGCCAGCCCGCCGGTGAGACCGATCCTCTCGCGAGCCAGCCCGCGCCGCCCACGGACACCGGTACGGTCGACGCGCCCAGCGCCGCAGCCACTGATTCCTCCGCCGCGCAGGCCGCAACCCCCCCGCCCGCGCCGGAAGATGCGGAGGCGACCGGCACGAGCGCCGTTTCCTCGGCCACGACCGCAGCAGCGCCGCAGGCCGCCAGCCCGCCGGCCGCGCCCGCGCAGACCAGTGATCCCGGTGACGGACTCGCCTGGCCTGAGTCGGTCTCCGACCCGCGCACGACAGCAGTATCCTTCACGCCCCCGACGTTCGAAGAAACACCCCCGAGCGATGCCCTCGCCTCACTCGAACTGCTGGACGACGTGGAGCTGGACGTAAAGGTCGAGTTGGGCCGCGCGGAAATGTACATCGAGGACGTCTTGCGCCTGACGGTCGGCTCGGTCATCGAACTGGACAAGCTCGCCGGTGACCCGGTTGACATCTACGTCAACGAACGTCTGGTGGCGCGCGGCGAAGTCCTCGTGCTCAACGACAGCTTCTGTGTTCGCGTCAACGACATCGTCAGCCCGGTTCCCTCGCCCGAGGATTAGCGATGAGCCGCCGAGGTGCCGATGTCTGGTTCGCGCTGACTGTGCTGGCGACGCTCGCGGGCTGGTCACACGCGGCCGAATACGACGCGCGCTGGTTTCAATTGAGTTCCACGTCGCCCGCGGCGATTCGCACCGAAACGTCCAGCGGATTGGACGAATACTGGCAGCAGTTGACGCCGCAGGCGCTGGCGATCGAGCCGATCGCGCCACCCGATGCGCTGCAACCGCCCGCTCCGCCACCCACGGAGCGAGATCGCCGTCGCCTGATATCGCGATCGGAAACAGATGCGCCGGGATCGGCTCATGCAGTAGTCGACCCAGACGGGGATCGAGGCAACTGGGGACGATCGGCGCTATCATTGGCGCTTGTGGTCGGTTTGATCGGCCTGCTGGCATGGGGATACCGGGCGATGGCTAGCGGCGGCCCCTTCCTGTTGCGTGGTCGCGGGCGGCGGGCCGGGTTAATCGAGCTCGTCAGCCGCACCAGCCTGTCGCCCCGCCAGTCACTGTGCCTGGTGCGCATCGGTCCGCGGCTCGTGCTGGTCGGCGTGTGTCCGGAGTCGATCCGCGCCCTGCACGCCATCGAGGATCCCGAACTGACCGCGCAATTGGCCGGGCAAGCCGCGGCGCGCAGCCACGAAAGCCAGGTGGCTGCGTTCGAGCGCTGTTTGACCGTTGAATCGAACGAATACGAAGCCAGCCGCGGGGATGCCGAGCCCGCGACGAGCGGCAGCGACGCGCCGCTGCGGCTGCATCAGCGGCTCAGCGATACGCTGCGCCGCCTGAAGCGCGCCGTAGGCTGATCGCTCCACGGCGCGCCGGCTCGCGGCCGTTCCGCCCCGCGCGGACGACGCCGAATCGAGACATCAGCGGCCAGCGCGAAGACGCTGGCGAGCGTTACGGAAGTCGTCAAGGAGGACGGAAACCCGTGCGGCGTGCGCTTTCACTGGCGAGCATCGGAATCGCGCTGCTGATCGGCGGGGCTACTCCGGCCGCGGTCGATGCGCAGGTGACCGCGCCCGGCGATGCCGCGCCCGCGCCTGCACAGCCAAGC
>CAYOHG010000274.1:0-5267 GCA_964403685.1 uncultured Planctomycetales bacterium | reverse complement strand
CATCAGAACGAAGAGCACGCCGCCGGAGCGCCCGACGCTGACAGCGTTGTCAGGATAGACCGAGAAACCCGCGTTGCAGAAGGCGGAGATGGACAGGAACAGCGCCTCGAACCACCCGCCGCCGACGGCTGTGCGTGGCAGCAAAAGAGCCAGCAGCAACGCGCCGACGACCTCGATGCTGAAGGTAATCAGGAGGATCCGCTTGAGCGCCGCTCCCAGCGTGCCGCGCAGCTCACCCTGGAAGAACGAGTCCGTCAGGGCTGCGTGCGAGCGAAGCGCCACGCCGCTGCCCAGCAGCAGCGAGGCGAATGCCGCAAACGTCATGATCCCCAGGCCGCCCAACTGAATCAGTGCGAGGATCGCTACCTGACCCGCACGGGTGAAATCCGCCGAGGTATCCAGTGTGGTCAGGCCGGTCACGCAGACCGCGCTGGTCGCAGTGAACAGCGCGTCGATCCAACTGACTCGGTCAGTCGCGTGGCACCACGGCAGTTTCAGCAGCAGCGCACCGCCGAGAATCAGGGCCGCGAATGTTGTGGTCAGCGCCACCTCCGGCCGGTGCAGCCCTCGATGCCACATGCATGCGCTCTCGGTAGAGTGCGTTGGACATTCGCGCCGATCGCGGCGGACCGCGGCCACGGGCCGCTCGCATGGCGGTACTATCGGACAACCGGGGACAAACGCAAGCAGTCGTGCCGGACGGCGTGTGGGTCGGCCGCACTCCGGGGGCGTCCGCGCGCGGGAACGGTTGCCTGCGGAGTTGCAACGGCTGCCGTGCAGCGGAGTTACGGACGCTGGTGCACTTGCGGAGCGGAGGATTGCCGACCTGCGAGCGCCCCGATACGATTCTCGCGAAACGACGCACGGCCGAAATCCATCGGCCGAGATGCCGGAAGCGTTCGGGAGTGGGCGACTCAGGAGAAGCCTCATGCGGAAGTTCTGGATTCTGCCGCTGGTTGGATGGGTGCTGGCCGGATCGGCTCTGGCGCAGGCCGCGCCGGAAGCCCTGCCGGTGGCCGCGATTCATAGCAAGCAGAACCTCGCGAAGGAAAAGAAGGTTCGCTACCTGCTTCGGCAGGTTCATCCGACCGAGCAGCAGGTGGCCCAGGCCGAGGGCCTGCTTGAGTCTTTCGCCAGCGAGGCGGTCGCACCCCCCGAGCAAATTGACTTGGAGAAAGTCAAAGAGCTGTACAAGGAGCTCGAAGCCGCGCAGAAGGCCGGTGACCGCGATTCGGTGCAGCGGATCAGCGAGGAGCTTCGCACCATCGGCAAGGGCGGCGGCGGCGACAACGAGCAGGAGTTGTTCGCGAACATCGCGTCAATGCTTGACGACAAGCAGAAGAAACTGTTCGACGCGGCCCGCGCGCGCCTCGCCCGCAATCAGACCGGCTGCATTCGTCCGATTGACGTCTTCAATACAGCCAAGGGGCTCGGGCTGAACGCGGATCAGACCGCCAAGCTCGCCGCCCAGCGCGAGCAGTTCCGCATCGCGATCAACGAGGGCGCCAAGCGCACCGAGGAGCAGGACGCCGAGGCGCTCAACAAGCTGATTGCGGACGTGCGCGCGATTCTCACACCCGAGCAGACGAAGTCGTTCGATGCGAGTATTCAGGATCTTCGCCCGGATACCGTCTGAGGCTGCGACCCGCTAACCGCAGGGCGCGACCGGGCGACCGTTTCAGCGGCCGCCTGTGCCTTGCGTGCCGCTTGAGAATCCCCCAAAAACCTACCGCGCCTCCCCCCAAGGACGCGCGGTAGCCGCCAGGCTCCCCATTCCGACTTCCAAGGGCGGACGAAGGCGGAACGACTGCGCTGCCGCCGGCGGATCACTCTCGGGACGAATCCGCCGGCGACAATCAGGTCTGAACGAAGCGATCCTTGAACTTGCGGTACGCCTCGCACTGCGTGGGGTCGCCGCAGCAGACGCCGCGGATGTGCTCCAGGAAGACGTCCGGCGGCTGTCCAATGTCGCGGCGCAAGGAGCATTTCAGCGCGATGCGCGGCGGCGTCGTGCCATACTTGGTGACGATCGAGCGGATGAAGACCTGGTTGCGGCCGGCCGGGCAGGCCATCGCGGCGTTCAGATCGCGTTCAAGCACCGTCAGGTTTCCGTTGCGTTCTTCCGCCAGCAGCGGAGGCGGCTCGGGCGCCGCTGCCGGCGCTTTCGGCGGGGCCTGCTTGGGCGCGGCCGTCTTGCGCCCCAGGCTCAGGAGTGATGAGAGCACGCTACACCGTCCTTCCACGCGGTGGGGGAGGCTGGAACTCCCCCGGCAGGTTGCGACCGCCCGGTGACGACGCCGCGAATCCGCAGCCGAGGGGCGCGGTTCGCCGGAATGTCGGCCGGGAAACTCGGCGCGGTCGACGCCGGCGTGCGACAGGCCCGTGCCTGTCCAGGGTGGCTTCAAGCGGCGAGGTCAGTAGGAGGGGAGTATCAAATAATGCCTAGTACCGAACCCCTCGCGCCTGCCAACCAGCCAGTACGCATTCTCAGTATAGCTATCGACGGGTGGCCGGCAACCGGTTTCAGCGTGCGCGGTCGGCGAACCCGTGCGGATGCGCGCGGTGCCAGTTCCACGCGGTTGAGACGATCGACTGCGCGTCGCGGTAGGCTGGAGCCCACGACAGCCGCTGGCGCAGCCGCGAAGCGTCCGCAAAAAGCGCCGGCGGGTCGCCGGGCCGCCGCGCAACCGTTTCGGCGGGGATGGCATGGGATGTGATTCTCCGGGCCGCCTCGATCAACTCGAGGACGCTGGTCCCGACGCCCGTTCCGACGTTAAAAGCTTCCGCTACCGCCGGTTGCACGCTCTCGATCGCCGCTCGATGGGCCGCGGCAAGATCCTCGACGTGAACGTAGTCGCGGATGCAGGTGCCGTCGGGCGTCGGATAATCATCTCCGAAGACCTTGATCGAGTCGCGCTGACCGAGCGCTACCTGGAGCACCAGCGGAATCAGGTGCACTTCCGGGGAATGGTCCTCACCCAACGTTCCGTCGGCGGCCGCGCCGGCGGCGTTGAAATAGCGCAGGGCGATCGACCCCAGGCCCCAGGCGCCGGCGCAATCGCGCAGCATCCACTCGACCGCCAGCTTGCTGGACCCATAGGGACTGATCGGCGACTTGGGCAGATCCTCCACGATCGGGAGCCGCTCGGGCGTCCCGTAAACCGCGCACGTGCTGCTGAAGACCAGTCGCCGCACCTCGGCGCTGCGCATCGCGTCCAGCAGGTTGATCGTGCCGGCCACATTGTTGCGGTAATACTTGAGCGGCTCCCGCACGGATTCGCCCACGTTGAGGAATGCGGCGAAGTGCAGCACCCCGTCGTAGCGCGCCGCTTTGAGCACCTCGCGGAGTTTCGCCGAGTCAGCCAGGTCGCCCTGTATGAACGACGCCCGGGGATGGACCGCCGCGCGGTGCCCGTAAACCAGGCTGTCGTATACGGTGACCGTATGTCCGGCCTCGACCAGCGCGCGAACGCAGTGGCTGCCGACGTAGCCGGCCCCGCCGGTGACGAAAAATCTCACGATCGCTCCTTCGCCGCAACGTTATGCGGACGGCGGACGCGGGTCGGCGTTGTTCGCCCGCGGCGCGTCGGCTACATTCGGCGGCGTGACCCAGGCTGATGCGCCATCGCCGTCGGCAGCCGGATCGCCGGCTGCGGGAATCGATTCCGCGCCGCCGGAGTCGCTAACTCCGGCGATGCGGCAGTATCGAGAGCAGAAACAGCAGGTCGGTGATGCGATCCTGCTGTTCCGCATGGGCGATTTTTACGAACTTTTCTACGAGGACGCAAAGCTCGCCTCCCGCCTGCTGGGGATCGCGCTGACCAGCCGCGACGGCGGACGCACGCCGCTGGCCGGCATTCCCTATCACGCCCTGGAAGCGTACCTGGGCAAGCTGGTAGCCGCCGGCTGCAAGGTCGCCATCAGAGAGCAGATCGAGGATCCCAGGCAGGCCCGCGGGGTGGTGCAGCGCGCCGTGGTTCGAATCGTGACTCCCGGCACGCTCACCGACGACAAGCTGCTGGATCAGGCGCGCAGCAACCTGCTGGCCGCGATCTGCGAGCACGAGGCCCGCTTCGGACTCGCGACGCTGGAGCTATCCACCGGCGAGCTGACGGTGCAGATCACCGATCAGGGCCAGCTTTTCGATGAGTTGGGCCGGGTGGTGCCGGCGGAAATCCTTCTGGCCGAATGGAGCGGCGTCGGGCGTCATCCGCTCGAAGGTCCGCTCAAGGAGCGCAGCGGCGCCGTGGTGACGTATCGCGCCCCAAGCGATTTCGGCCCCGCCCGCGCCGAGCAGCTTCTGATTGAGCAATTCGAAGTGCGCGGGCTGCACGGCTTCGGGTTTGAGCGGGTGGACGAATCGCTACAGGCGGCCGGCGCGCTGCTGGCCTATGTCCGCGAGACGCAGAAGGGCGCCATTCGCCACCTGCGCCCGCCGCGCCGCCGCACGCCTGGTGAATTCCTGATTCTCGACACCACCACGCTGCGATCGCTGGAGGTTGAGCGGACGCTGCGCGGGCAGTCGCGCGCCGGGTCGCTGCTCAGCGCGGTCGATGCGACCCGCAGCGCGATGGGCGCGCGGCTGCTGCGACACTGGCTGTGTTATCCCCTGCGCGACGCGGCCGCGATCGAGCGGCGCCTCGACTTGGTCGGCCGGCTCCGCGAGGCGGACGCCGAACGCAAGCTGCTGGCCGCCGCGCTGCACGAAGTCGCCGACATCGAGCGCATCGCCGGCCGCATCGGCGTTCAGCGCACCCACCCGCGCGAGCTGCGCGCGCTGGGCGAGTCGCTGTTGCAGCTTCAGGCGATTCGTGCGGCGGCGCGGAGGCTGGCGCATCCCGAGGCCGACGCGCTGGCCGAGCGGCTGGAGGGGCTGGATGAGCTGGCCGCGCTGCTGTGTGATTCGCTCCGGCCCGACGCGGCGATCACGGTTCGCGAGGGTGGCATCTTCAATGACGGCCAGCATGCCGAGCTGGATCGCCTGCGCGGCATCGGCCGTGATGGGCAGCACTGGCTGAGCGAGTTTCAGGCGGCCGAGATTCAGCGCAGCGGCATTCCCTCGCTGAAGGTCGGCTTCAACAAGGTCTTCGGCTACTACATCGAGGTCAGCAACCCGCATCGCCAGCGCGTGCCGGCGCACTACGTCCGCAAGCAGACCGTCAAGAACGCGGAGCGCTACATCACCGACGAGTTGAAGCGCTACGAGGCCGAGGCGCTGTCGGCCGAGACCCGCGGCATTGTGGGCGCCAAGGTCTTTGCTGCCATGA
>CAYOHG010000273.1:0-5267 GCA_964403685.1 uncultured Planctomycetales bacterium | reverse complement strand
ACGACATCCTCGGTGCCGGTCGCGCGCTGGACGGCGGCAGCGCTGAAGGTCCCGCTGCACGGCGGCAGCGCTGAAAGTCGCGCGCCGGATGGCGGCAGCGCTGAAGGTCCCGCCCCTGGGTAGCGCGGGCATCCTCTGTATGCGAATTCCACCGTAACGTCGCCTTCAATCTCGCGACTCGCCGACCTTCCGACCGTTCGACGTTCCGCCCTGCCGCCCCTCTGCTTTCGGCCTTTAGCTCTCGGCCTTCGGCCTTCCACGTCAGATCGGCTCCGGCGGATGAGACTCTGTCGGTCTGGTCGTCGGCCGCGGGCGCACGCCGTAGACGGTTCCCTCGACCGAGGTCCGGGCGGCATGTGACTCGCGCTCGGACCGAGCGGCGTGCTCCGCGCGGAGCTGGTCGGCGTGCTCGCCGATCAGCCGGACCACCTCGTCGGGGTCGTCGGTCAGCGTGAACAATTCGACGTCGCCGGGTGAGATGCAGGCGAAGCGCTCGAGCTGAATGCGGCGCATCCAGTCGATCAACGGCTGCCAGAATTCGCGCCCCACCAGTATGACGCGGGTTCCCTCGATCTTGCCGGTCTGCACGAGCGTCATCGACTCGAAGAACTCGTCCATCGTGCCGAACCCGCCCGGCAGGCAGACGGTCGCGAGCGAGTACTTGATGAACATGACCTTGCGGGCGAAGAAGTAGTGAAAATCCAGCGGCACGTTCTGGTAGGGGTTGGGCTCCTGCTCGTGCGGCAGTGAGATGTTCAGGCCGACACTCAGCCCCCCGGCCTCGGCGGCGCCGCGGTTGGCGGCCTCCATCAGGCCCGGCCCGCCGCCGGTGATGACGGCAAATTTCCGCTGCGCCAACTTGAAGGCGATCTCGCGGGCGATCTCATAGTAGCGGTCGCTGGCTGCGGTCCGCGACGAGCCGAAGATGGAGACCGCCGGTCCGATCTTCGACATGACATCGAAGCCCTCGACAAACTCGGCGAGGATTTTGAAGATTCGCCAGGTCTCTTCAGCCGGGTTCGGGTGGGCGAACAGGCGATCGGTCATGGGCAGGCCCCGGCGGCGCGTCGGCACAGGGTACGGCCGGCCGCGCCTTTGTCTGTCGCGCCGCGCTTCGCTTGATCTCGCCCGAGCATTCGCGACGATCCCGGGCGCCGACGAAGAGCGAAGGGATGCGCGCGGCGCGCTAGAATAGTATCGACACTTCGCGGCGGATAGTGCGGGTGAAGCGACCGGGAGCCGGCGCGTCGCCGGCCAACTCTATGGGAGTGTGTCCCGCGGGGCGCGTAGTGGTGGGGGCGTCATGACCGTTGCGCTGGTGAGCGATCTGATCTTCGAGTCCAAGCTCAGCGGAACGGCGCGTGTGCTCGGCGCGGAGCTGCGGGTCGTCCGCCGGGCCGCGGACCTGCTGACCGCCGCCAGCGACGCGCAGCGTGTCATCGTGGACCTGAGTCTGGGCGACGAGGTGCTGGTTTGCGTTCGCCGGCTGAAGCAGCTTCGTCCCGAGGTGCGGGTGATCGGGTTTCTGTCGCACGTGCAGGCCAGTCTGGCGCGCGCGGCGCGCGAGGCGGGCGTGGATCAGGTCCTGCCGCGCTCCAAGTTCGCCGAACAGATTGCCGACCTGCTGAAGCCGCATGCCTGAAGGCTGCGCTCGATGCCGCGCAGGCGGCCGAGATTGACGCGATCCCACTCGCGCCCCGCCGCATTCGTGCCCTTCTCGGTTTCGAGAATCATCGGCGTCGTGAGGAATCGCGGGTCGGCCAGCAGCGGGCGGAACCCGCGCGGACCGATGCGGCCGTGACCGATGTGCGCGTGCCGATCGATCCGCGAACCCAGCTCGCCGCGGCTGTCGTTGACGTGCCAGCAGCGAAAGCGACGCAGGCCGACGCAACGCTCGGCGGCGGCGATCAGCCGCTCGTACTCGTCGGGATGTCGAAGATCGTAGCCCGCTGCGAACAGGTGGCAAGTGTCGCCGCACACTCCGACCCGTGCGGCGTGGCGCATCTCGGCCAGGATCGCCCCCAGTTCTTCGAAGCTCGCGCCCAGCGTAGTGCCCTGGCCCGCGGTAGTCTCCAGCAGCGGCATGGGCGCGTCGGCCGGGAGCGGATCGAGGATTGTGTCGAGCGCCCGCGCGACCCGCCGGATTGCCGCATCGCGCTGCTGACCGACCGCCGCTCCGGGATGCACCACGAGATACGGAATCGCGAGCTGCGCGCAACGGTCCAGCTCGTCGGCGAACGCCGCGCAGCTTTGTCGCCAACGCGTATTGTCGGCCGATGCGAGATTGATCAGGTAGGTGGCGTGGGCGATCGGCGGCCCGAAGCCGGGCGTTGCCAGCCGGAGTTTCCATGCGGCGACGGCGTCCGCGTCGAGCGGCGGCGCGTCCCACTGGCGCTGGTTCTTGACGAACACCTGCACCGTGTCGAGTCGCAGGTCCAGGGCCGCTTCGATGGCGTGATGAACGCCGCCGGCGATCGAAAGGTGCGAGCCGAAGCGATGCCGCGGTGGCGTTGGGGTGTCGGCGGGTGGCTGGCTGTGCGCCGTCGCCCGGCGGGACTTGCGGGTGGACATGGACCCGGGTGTACTGCCCGGCGGGCGGACGGTCAACCGCATCGAATGGCATGTATCCTCCGGGCACTAGCGGGGCTACCGGCGGTGCCGGCCGGCGGGCGGACGGTCAACCGCATCGAATGGCATGGGCCGGGTGTGCATGACACACGTGATTCTGGCTTCGACCAGCCCACGGCGGCGCGAACTGCTGGGCGAGCTGATTGATTCGTTCGAGGTTCGACCCAGCCCGCTGCCCGAGCCGCGCGCGCGTCCACCGGCGGTCTCGCCGCGCGGCTGGGCCGAAGCGCTGGCGTACTACAAGGCTCGTGCGGCGGCCGAGGATCTGCCAGGCCGCTGGCTGCTCGGGGCGGACACAATCGTGCTGGTGGACGGCCGTCTGCTGGGCAAGCCGGCGGACGAACAGGAGGCCCGCGCAATGCTGATCGCGCAGGCCGGCGGTCCAAGCGAGGTGATTACTGGAATCGCGCTGGTCCGCGGCGACACCGAACGGGTTGAGCGTTGCCTCGCCAGCGACGTCACGCGGGTGTGGATGCGCGACGATCCGGCCGAGCGCGAGCGCTATCTTTCCGGCGGGCAATGGCGCGGAAAAGCCGGCGCCTACGGGATTCAGGACGTCGGCGATCGGCTGGTCGAGCGAATCGAAGGGAGCTTTTCCAACGTCGTCGGTTTGCCCCTGGAGCTTCTGCGAGCCGTGCTGAACCGGCATCCGCTGTCTGGATAAGACTCGACGCTCCCGGCGGGTTGATAAAATCCCCAGTGGGGCCGGGCATCGGCGATAGAATGGCAGCCTAACCAACGGCGGGGCGTTGGGCAGACGATACCAAGAGCGGGTTGCGCGGCGCATCAGGACAGGCGGGCAGCAGACGAATCCCGAGGGTGGCGCATGGGGTCGCGGCTGGACACAGTGCTGGGGGACTATCTCAAGCAGATCAAGCAGTACCCGCTGTTGACGGCCGAGGAAGAGCGGGAGCTGGGCAACCGCATCAAGGCCGCCACCCATTCTGATATTGACCTCGCCAACGGCAAGATCACGGTGCGCGAGCACGAGCGCATTCAGCGGCAGGCTGCCGAAGCGCGCGCCCGCATGATTCAGGCCAACCTGCGGCTGGTCATCAGCGTGGCCAAGCAGTTCCGCAACCGCGGGCTGCCGATGGAAGACCTGATTGAGGAGGGCAACGTCGGGCTGGTGAACGCGGTCGACCGCTTCGACCCCGAGGTTGGCTCGCGCTTCAGCACTTACGGCAGCTACTGGATCGATCAGGCGATCCGCCGGGCCGTGCTCAATTCCGGGCAGATGATCCACATTCCCAGTTACCTGATCGAGCAGATCGGGCACATGAAGCTGGCGATGCGGGAGCTTGCCGAGAAGCTCGGGCGCGAGCCTTCGCTGGCCGAAGTTGCGGCGCATCTTCAGATTTCCGACCGCAAGGCTGCCCGCATCTCGCAGGCCATTCATGCCTGCACCTGCCCGAGCCAGGCGACGGCGGATGAGAGCGGCGGCTCGGTCACGGACACGCTGCCGGACCGGCGGACGCCTTCGCCGCACGACGCTGTCTTCACCAAGTCCGACGAGAATTTCGTATCGTCGATTCTTTCGCGCATCACCGAGCGTGAAGCCAAGGTGCTTCAGATGCGCTACGGTCTGAGCAACGGCCGAAAGATGACGCTCAAGCAAATCGGCGCGGCCGTCGGCCTTACCCGGGAGCGCGTGCGGCAGATCGAGAAGGAAGCCAAGCAGAAACTCGAGGAATACGTCAAAGAATACCTGTAGGCGCGGCCGACGGCCGGGTATACTTCCGTCAACGAAATTGCGACCGTGGGCGACAGCCACCGACCGGGATGAATGGCGGCTCCCACGGTCGCCTTGTTTTCAATCGTCTGCGGCGGAATTCTCATGAGCTCGCCGGCCCCGTTTCGATACGTCTGCTGTTCCTGCGGCGCGACAGTCGAATCGCCGGCGCGACTTCCGGCGGAGTATCCATTCTGCTCGGCGCGCTGCCGCATGGTCGATCTGGGCCGCTGGCTGCGCGAGCAGTACTCGGTCGAGCGCGAACTTCAGCCCGAGGACCTTGGCGACCCGTCGAACGAGCCGCCCGCGGCTCACTCCTGAATCCGATCCGCGCCGCGGGTCGCGCACGCGCGCCGCCTAGACTTCCAGCAGTTCCGAGACCGTGTTTCGGCTGGCCAGGTAGTACGGGAAATCGCGGCCGACGCGCTGTCGGTGCGTCTCGAACGCCAGCTCCGGTGTGTTGTTGTTCTCGCTGAGGTGGGCCAGCGCGATCCAGCGTGGCTTGTTCCGCGCGCAGCCACAGACCAGATCGGCGGATTCGACGTTCGAAAGGTGTCCCCGACCGCCGCGGATGCGCCGTTTCAGGTCGTCGGAGTACGGACCGTTGGCCAGCAAGAGAGGGTCGTAGTTGCTTTCGAGGTAGGCGGCGTGCACCTCGCCGAGCGCCTTGAGCAGGCCCAGAAACGCATGGCCCAGGTCGGTGAAGATCCCCAGCCGCCGGCCCTCGTGCTCAACGATGAACATGACGCTGTCCACCGCGTCGTGCGGCGTTCGGATGGTGTGAACGAAGACCTTTCCGAAGCGGATCGTCTCACCGGCGTGGAAGTGCCGCACGTCGCGGACGGGACCAATGGTCTTGCGCATGACCCCGTCGGTGGCGGGTGTGGCGAAGATCGGAACGCCGAAC
>CAYOHG010000272.1:1700-5281 GCA_964403685.1 uncultured Planctomycetales bacterium | reverse complement strand
GCCGGGTGCCATGCCGACCCTTAAGGTCGGCATGCAAGATGTGGCGGGGCCGCCGCGGCGCTACAACAGCGTTCCCCGCAGAAACAGCGTCGCGATCGTGAAGTAAACCACCAGCCCGCTCGCGTCCACGATCGTCGCCACCAGCGGCGCTGAGGCGCTGGCCGGGTCCATTCCCAGGGCCCGCAGCCCGAACGGCAGCATTGAGCCGATCAGGGTACCCCACAGCGCCACGGCCAGAATGCTGCACCCGATCGTCAGCGCGATCAGCGGAAAGTGCGGACCGAACGCGCCGCCCTGCCCGGCCGCGTGCCCGGCGAAATGCCAGACCAACACGATGCATGCCCCGACCGCGCCCAGCATCGAGCCCAGCGAGAGCCCCATCACCATTTCGCGCTGAATGACCCGTCCCCAGTCGCGCAGCCCGACCTCGCCCAGCGCCATGGCGCGCACCACCAGGGTCGAGGCCTGCGAACCCGAGTTGCCGCCGCTGCTGATGATCATCGGCACGAAGATCGACAACGCCGCCACCGCGCTGATCTCATTCTGAAACTCGAGCATGACGAATACGGCGCCCAGCCCCAGCAGCAGCAGCAGGGCCAGCCAGCCCACCCGCTTGCTGAGCAGCTCGCGGAAGGACACCTGGAGATACGGCGCATCCAGCGCGGCCGTTCCGCCGATTTTCTGAATGTCTTCGGTCGCCTCCTCGACAACCACGTCGACGATGTCGTCGACGGTCACGATGCCCTTCATGTGGCCCTCGGCATCGACCACCGGGATCGCGTTGAGGTCCTCGCGCGCGAAGACCCGGCTGACTTCCTCCTGGTCCATCTCCTCCGAGACCGTCACCAGACCGGTGTGCATCAATTCGCTGACGCGCTTGTGGGGCTCCGACGTGACGAGCTCACGCAGCGATACCACGCCCAGCAGCCGCTGCTGCGCGTCCAGCACGTAGGCGTAGTAGATCACCTCCATCTGCTCGCGCGGCTGTCGCCGCAGGTAGCCAATCGCCTCCGCCGCCGTCACATCCGGGCGCAGCCGCGCGTAGCGCGGGTTCATCAGCCCGCCGGCCTCGTCCTCCTCGTACGCCAGCAGGGCGTTGATCTCGCTGCGCTTGGGTGCGTCGAGCAGTTCCAGCAGCGCGTCACGCTGCTCCGCGCCGGCCTCCTGGATCACGTCCGCCGCGTCGTCCGGATCGAGGAAACGCAGCCACATCCGCCGCTCCGCCGGCGGCAGCGTCAGCAGCAGGTCGAACTGCTCGCGTGCTTCGAGGTCGTTGAAGAGTTCCTCGGCGTCCACCCGCGACAGCAGGCTGAAACCCTCGCGCCGGTCGGCGTCATCGAGCAGCGGCCATGCCTCGCGCAACTCGTCATACGTCAGCCCGTCCTGCGGCATGGGTGCGGCGCCTTCGAGAAGTCAGCGTTCGCAAAGCGCGAATCGTATCGAGCCCGCGGCGCGGCGACCATAGCCGCCCCGCGACGCGCCGACGTTTCACCCGCCGATGATGCCCGGCTACTCGTCGGCCGCCAGCGGAGCCTGCGAGTCGTCTTCCTCGATCACGATCTCGCCCTTGCGCGGCCGGCTGGTCTTGCGGCCGGTGGTCGCGCTGCGCTTGCGCGGCGGACGCCGCCCGGCGATCACGTCCTGTTCGAAGGTGCGCCGGCTGCGCAGCACGTGGTGATAGTGCTGCCCGAAGCGATGGGCCTCGTCGCGAATCTGCTGGAGCAGCCGCAGGGCCTCATGATTGCGGGCCAGTTTGAGCGGCTTGGCCCGCGCCTGCACGTAGATCAGCTCCTCGCGCTTGGCCAGCGACAGCACCATCGCCGGCTTCACCGCCCGCGCACCGTCCACTTCCGCCGCCCGCGCCATCCGCTCGAACGTCTCCAGCGCCGTGTGCAGCTGGCCCAGCCCGCCGTCGATCAGGATCACGTCCGGAAACAGCTCTTCGGCCACCGCCGCGTGCCGGTAGCGCCGCAGCAGCACCTCGCGGATCATCGCGTAGTCGTCGACGCCCTCGACCGTCCTGATCCGAAACCGGCGATAGCCGCTCTTGAACGGCCGGCCATCGATGAAGCACACCAGCGAGCCGACCGATTCCTCGCCGTGCAGCGTGGCGATGTCGACGCCCTCGATGATCCGCGGGCGCTCCTCCAGCTCCAGCAGTTGCCGCAGCTTCTCCAGCCCCGCGGCCGGATCGATGAAAAACACCTCCGGCTGCACGTCCTCGTCCACGTCGCCAGACAGCGACAGCGCCTGAATCGCCTTGATCCGGTCGCGCAGCACGGCCGCATCCTCGAAGCGCAGCCGGGCCGCCGCTTCTTCCATCTCGCGCTGCATCTGCCGCAGCACCACGCTCCGCTTCGATTTCAGCAGCCGCATCAGTCGCTGAACGTCGGCCCGATAGGCCTCGCGCCCGATCAGGTCCGCGCACGGCGCCGTGCACTGGTTGATCGCGTGCAGCAGGCACGGCCGGAAGTGCCGCCGCTTGTCGTCGCCGGCCAGGATCGGCAGCTCGCACGTCCGAAACCGGAAAACGCGTTGCAAGGCGTTGACGGCGTCGCGCAGCCCGGCCGCGCTGGTGAAAGGGCCGAACAGCTTGACGCCCCGTTGCCGCGGCTGGCGCGTGACGTACACCCCCGGAAAGTCATCCCCGGTGGTGATCTCCAGGTATGGAAAGCTCTTGTCGTCCTTGAGGCGCTCGTTGTAAGTCGGCTGGATGTCCTTGATGAGGCGGTTTTCCTTCAGCAGCGCCTCCACCTCGGTCTCGCATTCCAGGAAGTCGATGTCCACCACCAGCGCCGCCATGTGCGCAATCTCCGGCCCGCGGCTGGCGAGCAGGTCAGCGGAGTTCTGGAAGTAGCTGGAAACGCGGCTGCGAAGGTCGCGCGCCTTGCCCACATAGAGCACGCGGCCGTCGCGGTCTTTCATCAGATAGACCCCCGGGCACTTCGGAAATCGCCCGATGTGGTCGCGCAGACGCTCGATGCGCTCTTCCGCAGGTTCGTTCATAACTGGCTGAATTGTAGTCACTTCCGCCCGTTGGCGGTCCGGGCGTCAAACCTGCCGCCGGCGCCGCCGCGCTCCGACCCGCGCATTCTGGGGGGGAGGCGGCGCTCGCGAAAATGTCTACAATACCGGCATCGGTTATCGGGTATTGGCCGCGGGCGTCCGCGTGGCCCGAAGCAGCTCTTGCAACCGCCTGACGGAGGAGACATTCATGGAGGAGTATCAGCGCCTTCGCAAGCTGGTCGAAGAAATCGGCGACGACGTCGAGAAGGCTCAGGGCGGAAACAAGGCCGCGGGAACTCGCGTCCGCAAGGTCATGCAGGACATCAAGAACCTGGCTCAGGACGTCCGCAAGAAGATCCTGGACATGCGCGAGACGGACGAAAAACCCGCCTAGCTCGTTCCCGGCCGACCTCGCATCGGTGAGACTGCATGCCGCCGCCGGTTCTGCTCGATCCCACGTCGCTCGACCTAAATCAGATCGTCGCCGACCGGGCCGCGATCATGCAGCTCATCCCCCAGCGTTACGAGTTTCAGCTCGTCGATGCCGTCGTCCACCTCGATGCCCGGGCCGGCAC
>CAYOHG010000272.1:0-1690 GCA_964403685.1 uncultured Planctomycetales bacterium | reverse complement strand
AAAGGCCTGCTCGGACTTCGGGTAGTCACGCAGCGCGAACAGCATCTCGCCGCGACGGAACTGCGCCTCGTCGCGATAGCGCGTCCCTGGATGCGCCTGCACCAACCGGTCGAGCGTCGCGAGCGAGGTATCGAGGTCGCCGCCCAGCTCTCCAGCTTCCTGTACACGCATGTGCACGGCGCCGGGAAGTTCCTCGGCTTTGGCGGCGTCGACAAAGTCAAGTTTCGCGAGACCGTGCAGCCCCCCACACGTTTTGTCGTCGTGGGAAAAGCCCTGCAAATCAAACCACGCCGAACCATCTGCGCTGTCCAGGGCTTCGTCGCTACCACCATGGTCTTCGAGGGCGAAATCACCGGCATGCCCGTTTGATCCGCGGAACCCATCGGCATGAACGACTCCGCCGGGCCTGATCGCTCGACCGACGCGCCCGTCGCGGCGGGCCCGGACCTGGCCTGCGAACTGCCGGAGCTGTTCCGCTGGAGCGCCGCGCCCAGCCAGGCTGAGCTTGCCGGCCTGCCCGCCTGCCCGGCCTTGCTGGCCTTTCTCAGCGAAACCGGTGAAGTCATCCAGTTGCTCACCACGCAACACCTGCGCCGCTGCGTCGAGGCACGCCTGCGCGAAACCGCCGCTCCGCGCTCCAAGCGGGCGCGCATCGAGACGATCGCCCGCGCTGTGCGCTGGCGCCCCATTCACGGACCCTTCGAAGGACGCTGGCGCTTCTATCGCGCCGCCCGTCGGCTCTATCCGCACGACTACCGCCGCCGGATCGCCTTCGGGCCGACCTGGATGCTGCGCGTGGATTTCGCAGCGCGCGTGCCGGACATCGAGGTCAGCGAGCGTATCTGGTGCGAGCCCGGCGAGTGGCTCGGGTTCTGGCCGACGCAGCGCAGCGCCCAACAGGCGCTCGAAGGCCTCTGGGATCGGTTCGACCTTTGCCGGTACCCTCAGCAGGTGCGCCGCGCCCCCGCCGGCCAACGCTGCGCCTACGCCGACATGGGCCGTTGCGACGCTCCCTGCGATGGATCGGCGGCGCTTTCCGTCTACGTGCAGCGGGTGAAGGCAGCCTGGCGGTTTGCTTGCGGAAAACGTGACGAGTGGCTTGACCTGGCCCGCCGGCAGATGAACGCCGCCGCCGATGCGCAGCACTACGAGCTCGCCGCGCAGATTCGCAAGCAGATCGAAACCGCGTCGCATTGGGCGGCCGGCTCAGCCGGCGACGTTCGGCTTCTTGGCGGCCTGCGATATGTGCTCGCCCTTCCCGTCACCCGCCGCCGAGCCTGGAAGCTGTTTGTATTCGATCGTGGCCGGCTGCAAGAAGGAACGGTCGTCGTCGACAACGCCCTCGAAGCCGCCATCGCTGCAATCGGTTCGGCACACTCGTCAGTCGACGCTTCAGCCCCCCCCGCGGACGCCCGCGCAGCAGCAAGCGACACTGCGGAACTCGACCCGATCGTGCGGATGGAGCAGACCTGGCTGCTGGCCCACCTGCTGGCCCACCGCGAGCGGGCCTCAGCCCTGGTCGCGCCGTGGCCGGAGGGCACCGATGCGAGCACGCTCGCCGCGGCGCTGGCCACCGAACGCCGCCGATCTGCCGAACAATCAGCCGCCCGCCGCCTGAGGCCCGACGCCGCACCCTGACGCGGCCGGCCAGCTCGCAGGGCACGGTGATCGTCTGCGCCTTTTCCGGCGT
>CAYOHG010000271.1:0-5286 GCA_964403685.1 uncultured Planctomycetales bacterium | reverse complement strand
GCCCGGCGCCGGCCTTTTTCTTCGGCACCATTCATCTGCCCGACGCGCGCGTACTGAAGCTGGCGGCGACCGTGCAGGCGGCGCTCGACGCGGCCGACGAGGTGTATACCGAGGCGCCGCTCGACGTGAACTCGATCATGACAGCCAGCCAGGGGATGTCGCTGCCAGCCGGACAAACTCTGGCCGACGTCATCCCCAAACCGTTGTACGAGCGCTTGTCGGCACGGCTTCAATCGCGCGGCCACGCGGTCGCGACCTTCTCCCGGATGCACATCTGGGTAGTCGCGACACAGCTCGAGCTGCTGGACTATCTGAAAGTCGCGGCCTCGCGCCAGCCGCTGGACCTTCAGCTCTACAACGAGGCAGTCAGCCTCGGCAAGGCCGTCGGCGGGCTGGAGACGTTCGACGAGCAGATCGCGATCTTCGAAAGCCTGTCGCGCGAACAGCAACTGCAACTGCTGGACAGCACCCTGGACGACCTCGACGAAGCCGAGCGCGAAGGTCGAGATTCGACCCAGACGCTGATCGAGCTGTATCTTCGCGGCGATGAGGCCGCTCTGGCCGCTTTTATGAACGAGCATTTTGACCCGCAGGATCCGCTGGAGCGCGAGTTGTATGAGCGTGTGCTGCTGAAGCGCAATCGCATCATGACCGAGCGGATCGTCGCGAAGCTCGAGGCCGCCCCGGATAAGTGCCTGTTCTTCGCGATCGGGGCGGCACACCTGCCGACCGACGACGGCGTTCTGCACGGCCTGCGTCAGGCCGGCTACACGTTGCGGCGCATCGAAGCGGCGGACCTGCCGCGGATCCAGGCCCAGCCGACCGGGCTGCGCCGGCCATAGCCGGCCGCGACGTCGCGCGTTCAGCGCACGCGATCGCTCCAGGCCGCCTCCAGTTCCGCAAGCTCCTGCTGATGCGCGGCGAGTTCCGCCCGCAGCGCGGCGATGCGGGATGCGTCGCGGTAGACGTCGGGCTGCCCGAACCGCTCGTTCAGGAGCGCGATCTGCCCCTCCAGCTCCATGATGCGCTGCTCGATCGCTTCGAGCGTCCATTTCGCAAAAGGCGATCGCGGGCCCGCGGATGTGCGCGTCCGGCCGGCTTCACCCGGCATCGGACGCGCGGCGGCCGCCTGGGCCGCGGCGGCCTGTTCGTCAGCCTCGCGCTGCTCGCGTTCGAGCGTCTCCACGTAGGTCGTGTAATTGCCGTCGATCAGCCGCGCGCCGCCGGGGCGCAGACTCAGCACGCGATCAACCACCCGATCGAGAAAGTAGCGATCATGGCTGATCACCAGGATCGTGCCGGGATAATCGTCGAGCGCCTCTTCCAGTGCTTCGCGCGAGGCGATGTCGAGGTGATTCGTCGGCTCATCGAGCAGCAGCACGTTGGGAGACTGCAAGATCAGCCGGATCAGCCGCAGACGCGACTGCTCGCCGCCCGACAGTGCGCCGATCGGCTCGAAGACGTCGTCTCCGCTGAACAGAAACGCGCCGAGCAGGCCGCGCACCTCGGTTTCAGTCCACTGGGGGCGCTGCGCCGCGATCTCCTCCAGCACGGTCCGCTGCCCGTCCAGCTCGCCGGAGTCTTGTGCGAAGTAGCCGATCTGGAGCCGCCGGGCGAACTCAACGGTTCCCGCGTCGGGGTCCATCTGGCCGAGAAGCGTGCGAAACAGGGTGGACTTGCCGCAGCCGTTGGGGCCGATGATGCCCAGGCGCTGCGTCGCGGTCACCCGAAACGACAGGTCGCGGAACAACGGCTTATCGCCGAAGGATTTCGCCAGGCCCTCAACCCGCAGAACTTCGTGCGCCGGGGGCGCATCACTTTCGAAACTCAGCCGCAGGGAGCGCTGCTGCGCCGGGCGCTGCTGGACAAACTCCCCGGCGGCCAGACGGCGTTCCAGCCGGGTGCGCCGCCCGCGTGCCTGACGGGCGCGCTGCCCGGCGCCGTAGCGGGCGATGTACTCGCGCTGCCTGGCGACTTCGGCCGCGTCCTTCTCAAACTGGCGCTCCTGCGTAATCCGATCGGTCGCGCGGGTCTCCACAAAGGTGGAGTAGTTCCCCGCATAGCACTTCACACGCGCGTCCTCGAGCAGAACGATGCGCTGCGCGACACGATCCAGCAGGTAGCGATCATGCGAGATGATCAGCGCCCCGCCATGATGACCCGCCAGGAACCTCTCGAGCCAGCGGACCGCATCGAGGTCCAGATGGTTCGTCGGTTCGTCGAGCAGCAGATACTCGCTGTCGTTCAGCAGCAGCCTGGCCAGCGCGGCCCGGCATTTCTCGCCGCCGGAAAGCACGGCCATCGGCCTCTGGCGGTCGCGATCGGAGAAGCCCAGCCCACCGAGAATCTCGCGCAGGCGCTGCTCGTAGGTGTAGCCGCCGGCGGTCTCGAAGCGCGCGGTCAGGGTATCGTACTCGGCCAGCAGTTCGTCCTGGGCGGGGCCGACCGCGGTGCGGCTGATCATCTCCGACAACGTGTGCATCCGCCGCTCAAGCGCCAGCACGTCGGCGAACGCGCCGAGCACCTCATCGTGCAGCGTGGCGGACAGCTCGACGCGCGGCTCCTGCTCGAGATAACCGATCGGCAAATCGCGCGCCCGCGTGACGACGCCGCTGTCGGGCTGTAGCAGGCCGGCAATCAGCTTGAACAACGTCGTCTTGCCCGCACCGTTGGGACCGACCAGGCCGACGATCTGGCCGGCGTGCAGTTCGAGCGTCACGTCGCGCAGCACTTCGCGCGGTCCGAACTGTTTGCAGACGTTGGAAAGGTGGATCGCGGCCATGCCTTCCGGGCAGTCTAGCCGATTCGCCGCTCGTTGCCGCCGCGCCGGGCCTGCGTATACTGGCCGGCCGCGTCGGGGTGTTGCTTGCGTTCGGCGGCGTTCGGCCGGCGCGGCCCGCGCTGGAGGACATCGGGATGCGGGGTACGACAGCGTCCGGATCGGTCGGCGCGGACCCTAATGGTTCGGCCGGCAACGCCGCGACTCGCACGGGAGAGCGTCCGCTGCGGGTGCTGGCGGACCGGATGCTGATCATCGGGCTGGACGGGGCGACCTTCGACGTACTGAACCCGATGATGCAGGCCGGGCGGATGCCGGCCCTGCGCCGTTTCGTGGAGCGTGGCGTCTCGGGCGTGCTGATGTCCACCCGCCCGCCGATCACGCCGGCGGCCTGGACGACGTTCATGACGGGCAAGGGGCCCGGGCGCCACGGCATCATCGATTTCGAGAAATACGAAGTCGCGACGCACACGCTGAGCTTCAACAGCACCTACGAGATTCGCGAGAAGACCATCTGGGAACTGCTCAGCGAGCGCGGCCTGCGAGTCGGCAGCGTCAATGTGCCGATGACCTACCCACCCAAGCCGGTCAACGGCTTCATGATCAGCGGCTTCGAGACACCCAGCATCGACGCCGACTTCACCTATCCGCGCGAGCTGAAAGCCGAGATCCTGCGGGAGATTCCCGACTACAACTACCGCACGAACTGGCGGCGGCGCGCCGGCGGCGGCATCGAGCAACTGCGCGAAAACCTCGAGTACATCTCGCGCAGCTTCGAGCAGGGCTGGACGCTGACGCACTACTGCGGCGAGCGATTCGGCTGGGACGTGATGATGGTTGTCTTCAAGCTCGTCGACAACCTCCAACACAAGGCGTGGAAATACCTCGACCCGCGCTACCAGCGGCATTTCGCCCGCGAAAGCGAAATGGCCGCCGAGTGCTTCGCACGCCTGGATGCCGCGCTGGCCCGGCTGTTCGAATACGCTGAGTCGCGCGGCGCTACCGTGCTGATCATGTCCGATCACGGGCACGGCAGCCTGGACGGCAAGGTCCAGCCCAACCTGCTGCTGCGCCGCTGGGGTTACCTGTCGCTGCGGACGCCGTGGGAACAGGCCGGCCAGCGCGCCACGTACTGGCTGCATCGGCTGACCAAGGGCCGGGCCACGCGCTTCGAGCAGGGTGCGCTGGGCATCGAGCGCGATCTGGCAGTCGACTGGGGCCGCACCCGCGCTTGTGTCATGCATGCCGGCATCTACGGCTTCCTGTATATCAACCTGCGCGGGCGGGGCCCCATCGGCGTCGTCGATCCGGCCGACTATGATCGCATCCGCGACGACCTGGCGGAACGATTTCGGCAGGCGACCGCACAAGCACCGGACGGTCGCGAGCTGCGTGTCTTTCGCGACGTGTTCAAGCCTGAGGAGATCTACGCCTGCCATCGCGGCGACTGGCCCGACATGCCCGACCTGCTGCTTTCGCCGGAGCCCGGGCTGGCCGTCGTGCGGAAGATCCGCGGCTCGAGCGTGGTGCGCTGGATTCCGCCTCACCGGCTGGAGGGGACCCACCGGGCCGAAGGCGTGTTCGCGCTGGCCGGCCCGAGCGTGCGGGCGGGAGCGCGGCTCGACTGCAACCTGGTCGATCTGACGCCGACGATGCTGGCGGCGCTGGGGCTGCGCGTCCCGATCGACATGGAGGGCCGCGTGGTCAGCGAGGCCTTTACCATCGCACCCGAAATCGAGCACGAGCCGCCGGTGCGAAAAGCCGAGATCGAGCGCCCGGAAGTGTATACGGAGGAGGAGCGGCGGCTGCTCGAAAAGCGGCTCAGCGAGCTGGGGTATCTGGAATAGGCGCAGCGGGCACAGGCGCGCGGCGTGCCGGACGCGAGGCCGGCGCGGCCCTCAACCCGCGTTGAACATCGCATCGACGAATGGCCGCGGGTCGAACGGCTCGATGTCATCGACCGTTTCGCCCAGCCCGACGAACTTGACCGGAATGTCGAGCTGATCGCGAATGCCGACGATGATCCCACCCTTGGCCGAACCGTCGAGTTTGGCCAGGAACAACCCGCTGACCTTGACGACCTCCGAAAACATGCGGGCCTGCTGAAGCGCGTTCTGGCCGATGGTCGCGTCGAGCACCAGCAGCGTCTCATGCGGTGCATCGGGCACCTTCTTCTGCACCACGCGCTGGATCTTGCCCAGCTCGCGCATCAGGTGCTCCTGCGTATGCAGCCGGCCCGCCGTGTCGATGATGATGACGTCCGCTCCGCGGGCGACTCCCGCCTCGACCGCGTCGAACGCGACGGCCGCCGGATCGCTGCCGGTCTGGTGTTTGACGATCTCGACGCCGCAGCGCTGCGACCAGATCGCGAGCTGATCGATGGCTGCGGCGCGGAAGGTGTCGCAGGCGCCCAGCAGGACGCGTTTTCCGCCCTTCTTGAGGAGATTGCACAGCTTGGCGACGCTGGTGGTCTTGCCCGAGCCGTTCACGCCGACGATGAAGATGAC
>CAYOHG010000270.1:0-5316 GCA_964403685.1 uncultured Planctomycetales bacterium | reverse complement strand
CAGCGCGACCACGTCGACCTGGCGGCCAACTACAACGATGAAGCCTCGCAAACCGGAGGGTCGCCAACCTCCCACGCCACGAGCTGCGCCGGGATTGTGGCGGCGGCCGCGTTCAATGACTCGCACGGCGCTGGCATCGCGTATGACGCGCAGCTTTCGAGCCTGATCTACGGCAGCGACGCGCAGGACGCGGCGGCGCTGGCTTTCCGCAACGACCTGAACGACATCAAGTCGAATTCGTGGGGACCAGCCGACAACGGAGTCATCACCTACCTGCCGGCGATCGTGCGGGAGGCGCTGCGCGAGGCGACCGAAACGGGCCGGGCTGGCCTGGGTGAGGTGTTCGTCTGGTCCGCCGGCAACGGGGCCGGGCAGAACGACCGCGTCGACTATGACTCGTACGCCTCGAATCGCTTCGTGATCGCGGTCGGAGCCGTCGGCGACCTGGATACGCTAGCGCCGTACAGCGAGCCGGGCTCTGCGCTGCTGGTCGTGGCGCATTCGGATGGAAACGTCCGCAAGATTTACAGCACGGACCTCAACCACGGCGAGACATTCAACTTCGGCGGTACCAGCGCCGCGGCGCCGCTGGCGGCCGGAGTATGCGCGCTGGTGCTGGATGCGCGGCCGGACCTGAGCTGGCGCGACGTGCGCCACGTGCTGGTCAACAGCGCCCGCCGCAACGATCCCGGGCACAGCGGCTGGGTTCAGAATGGCGCCGGCCACTGGGTCAACGAGCGCTACGGCTACGGCGCGGTGGACGCCGGCGCGGCGGCCGCGCTGGCCGTCGGCTGGAAGCGCGTTGCCCGCGAGATCAGCGCCGACAGCGGCGTGCAGTCCGTCAACGTCGCGATCCCCGACAACAACTCAACCGGCATCACGCGGACGCTGACGTTAAGCGCGGATGTGCGGGTCGAGAGCGTCGAAGTCATCTTGAACGTGACCACCACGTACGTCGGCGACCTGGAGATCGTGCTGACTTCGCCCTACGGAACGCAGTCCGTTCTGGCCCAGCGGCGCGGCGACCCGAGCGACCATCTCAACGGTTTCATCTTCACTTCGCAGCGGCATTGGGACGAGCGGACGGCCGGTGAATGGTCGCTGCGGATCGCCGACCGGGCCGGCGGCGACCTGGCCACCTGGGTTGATTGGCGGCTGATTGCGTACGGCACACCGGGCTGCCCCGGCGACCTGGATCACGACGGTGTCGTGGACCTGCTCGACTTGTCGACGCTGCTGGTGGCGTTCGGCGAATGCGACGGCAGCGCCACCTTCGTGGCGGAAGCCGACCTGGACAACAGCGGCTGCAACGACCTGGAAGACCTCGCTCGGCTGCTGGAGCACTTCGGAGCCGACTGCCAGTGACCCGTCGTCAGGGGATTGCCGGCAGCGTCACCCTCGCGGCGATAGGCATGCGGCGGCCATAGCCAAAGGCCCGGCTGGTCACCTTCAGTCCGGGGGCGGCCTGCTGGCGCTTGTATTCGCTGAGATGGATAAGGCGCAGGACGCGATCGACCGTCTCCCGGTCGAAGCCGGCGGCGATGATCTCGTCGCGCGTTTGCAAGCGCTCTTCGTAGCGCTCGAGGATGGCATCGAGCACGTCGTACGGCGGCAGGCTGTCCTGATCGGTCTGATTGGGGCGCAGCTCGGCCGACGGCGGCCGTTCGATCGTGCGTCGGGGGATGCGCTCGCTGGCCGCGTCGGAGTTGATGCGCCGGGCCAGGGCATAGACCATGGTCTTGGGCACGTCGCTGATCACCGCCAGCCCGCCCGCCATGTCGCCGTAGAGCGTGCAGTAGCCGGCGGCCAGCTCGCTCTTGTTGCCGGTCGTCAGCAGCAGCGCGCCGAACTTGTTGGATAGCGCCATCAGGATGGTGCCGCGGGCGCGGGCCTGTATGTTCTCCTCCGTGACATCCGCGGCGCGGCCGGCGAAGTGCGGCGTGAGGAGCGCTTCATACGCGGCGTGCGGCGACTCGATCGGGATGACGGAGAAGCGGATGCCGAGGTTACCGGCCAGGAGCCGCGCATCTTCCAGGCTCTGCGGGCTGCTGAAGCGGCTGGGCATGGCCACGCCATGCACGTTTTCCGCCCCCAGCGCTTCGCAGGCGATGGCGGCGACGACCGCCGAGTCGATGCCGCCGGAGAGGCCCAGCACGGCGGTGCGAAACCCGCATTTGCGCAGGTAATCGCGCAGCCCCATGACCAGTGCCGCCCGCACACTCTCCACGCCACGGGCGATGGTTTCGCAGCGGGCCGGTCGCCCGGCGGCCGTGTCCCAGATGAGCAGGTCCTCGCTGAATCCGCATGCCTGCGCAACCAGCTCGCCGTGCCGATTTACGCAACAACTGGCGCCGTCAAAGAGCACTTCGTCGTTGCCGCCAACCTGGTTGACGTACGCGATCGCCACCCCGTGCTCGCGCGCGACCTCAGCAAACCGGCTGAGGCGCCAGGCGTGCTTGTCGACGAAGAACGGTGAGGCTGAGAGGTTGACGATCAGCTCGGCGCCGGCGGCGCGGCATTCGGCCACGGGGTCGCAGCCGTACAGGCTGCGGCCACCCATTTCCTGCGCCAGCAGGTCCTCGCAGACGGTCACGGCGACGTGCTGGCCGAACAGCTCGATGACCGGCTGCGGTCCGGCGGGCTCGAAATAGCGTCCGTCGTCGAAGACGTCGTAGGTCGGCAGCAGGCGCTTGCGCCAGACGGACTCGATCCGACCATCTCGCAGCAGGGCGGCGGAGTTGTACACCGGCCGACCCAGAGGTTGCGGGTTCGGCTCAGCGAAGCCCACGATCGCGGCGATCGGCAGACGTTGGGCGGCCAGGTGGTGCAGTGCCGCGACGTTCCCCTCGATCAGCTCGCGGCGCAGCAGCAGGTCCTTGGCCGGATATCCGAGCAGCGCCTGCTCGGGAAAGATCGCCAGGTCAGCGCCGGCGGCGCGGGCCTCGTGCAGCGCCCGCAGCACGCGCTGCTGGTTGCCGAGGATGTCGCCGATGACCGGGTTGACCTGCGCCAGGGCGAGCTTCACGGCGGCTCCATCGCAGCGCGGCCCCGAGGCGCGGGGCCGATCCGCCCCCCGGCATACAACCGACGCAGTGCGTGGGATTGTAAGAGCAGGGCGCGGGGCGCGGAACACGTTCGGCGCAGCTTCCCGGGCGGGGCGGGCAGCGCTCAGCGCGACAGGAGCAGGACGAGCAGCACCGCCAGCCCGGCGATCGCCGCCACACTGACGCCCAGCACGGCACCCAGCAGCCAGGTGAAGCGCTGCCCCTGTTTGACGAGGAAATCCTTGAGCACCGCGACCTGGTCGGTGCCGGATTCGTGCAGCCGCTCGAGCGTTTCGGTCTGCCGCGCGCCGCTGGCGCTGAGGCCGTCGACCGCGCGTCCGAAGCTGTGCAGCGATTGCGCCAGGTGCGCACCTTGCTCCTGTGACGCGCCGATGTGCTTGGCCACGCTGCGCAGGGCGTCGGCCTGCGCCTGCAACGACGCGGGCAATTCCATCAGCGTGGCGCCGTGCCGGGCGCTGGATTCCGTATGCTGCGCGATGGCTGCGATGAAGCGGCCCTGCGACGTCTGCGCATCGGCCAGCCGCTCGACGGAGGCGGCCACGCGTTCGACCGAATCCCCCAGGTGCCGGGCCTTCTCGTCGGAGCGCGCGAAATGCTCCTGCATGGCGTCCATCAGCACGACGACGCGCTGGTAGGCGTCGCGCAGTTGCTCAACAGATCCAGGCCGGGACTTCCACAGCGAGCGCGGCTCGGGGCCGGCGCCGCCGTTGGTCAGCTCGCTGGCGGCCGGCCCGGACTCCTCCGGCTCAAGCGCCCCCAGGCCGGCGACCGACCCGTTGGGCGGCGCCACGGCCGCGATGGGGATTCGAAACGTGTGTGCCAGCCGCTGCCAGAACGACGATGAGGACATCACCGGGCCTCCCTGCACATCCTGGTGGCGCGGTGTCCATACCGCGCGAGAGTGTTTCGGATTATGGGACACGAGTGCCCGGTCTGCCAAGCCGATTTGCCCCGCCGGCGGCTCGAATTCCATCCGTTCATGGGGTCTGTTTTTACGTGCGAGGCTGCCGGGAGCCATGAGGCGCCGGCCGGTCGCCAGCGCCACGCCGGACTGACCGATACGACGGGTGGGAGACGCTGCGCTCACACTCCGCCGGGGAGCATGCTCAGTGGCCGACGCTCAACGAGTTTCGCTGCTGGCTGATGACGAGCTCGCGCTGGCGCTGCACGAGATTGAGACGGCCGCCAACGCCAAGTGTGAGCGAGCGGACGCCACCACGCCCGCGGTCGCCGACATGCCAGCGGACCACAGCCCACCCGCCGGCCCGGCGGTTTGCGACGAGCCGGCACCCGCACCGGCCGCGCCGCCAGCGAATGACGCCGTTGCGGGCGCGGCTTCAGCGACGGATTCCGAGGCTGTGTCGGCAGCTCCATCCGGTGAAGCTCCGGCTGCGGCCACGCCGGTGCGAGTGCGCGGGCACAACGCGCTGCTGGGTGAATCCGAGCTGAACGCCGCCCTGGCGGAGCTGGATTCGCTTCCGCCGGAGGAACTCGCGGCCATCCCCGATCTGGACGGTCCGCCGCCGGTTGCGAAGGACGCGGCGCCGGCACCACCGGAATCCAAACCGGTGTTCACTACCGACCTGCCCGCCGAGGAGCAGGCGGCGGCTTCGCCGCCGGCAACGTCGCAGACCGCGCCGCCGGACGCGAGCGCAGCCGCCAACGCCAACCCGAGGAAGCTGCGTTTTCCGATCAACAAGAAAACGCCGGCCGCAGCGGCCGCAGCGCCCGCTGAATCGCCCGCCTCGGCGCCCGCTTCTTCGGCGCCGCCAGCGATCGATGAGCCGAAGTCCGCGGAGGGCGCGGAAGCGCCAGTCGAATCGCTGGAGGCGCTGGCCGCGCTGGCGCCGGCCGCGCCGGCGGCTGCCGCGGCGGGGATGACCTGGTCGAAGCGTCTCTACCGGGCTTCGGATTGGGCGCTGGAAATGGTGAATCGCCCGACGGCGTGGATTCCGGACGCGATGCGCCAGACCATCGGCGCGCTGGCCCTGACTACGCTGGCGGTTTCGCTTCTGTCCGTCGTGTTGATGCCATACCTGCTTCCGCACTGGGACGCGGTCGATCTGCTTTCGGCGAAAGTCGAACGGTTGCGCCATCCGCCGGAGGTGGTCGAGCCGGCACACGGCGAAGCGCCGGCGGAAGGCACCAGCGAGGGCGGCGCGCACGGCGCGGCGGCCGCCCACGCGGAACCCAAGGGCGGCGGTCACTGAGCGGCTGCGGTACGGGGCTCGGCGAGTGGCGCGGTCCGCAC
>CAYOHG010000269.1:0-5365 GCA_964403685.1 uncultured Planctomycetales bacterium | reverse complement strand
CGCTCATGGTGCCGCTGCACCTGGCGACCGTCGCGGCGCTGACGCCGGGGGATTTCGAAGTCGATATCTGGGACGAGGGCTGGAAGGGCGACATCACCGACCAGACGGACCTGGGCCGCGATTACGACCTCGTCGGCACGACCGGCTACATCGCCCAGATTCCGCGCTGCATCGAGCTGGCGCGAATCTTCCACCGCCGCGGGCTCCCGATCGTCATCGGCGGTCCCGGTGTCTCCGGCGCGCCGGAGCAGTGCCGCGAGCACTTCGACGTCATTTTCCTGGGCGAGGCTGAGCTGACCTGGCCGCGGTTTCTGCGCGAGTGGAAACAGGGCTCGCACCGCAAGGAGTACCGCCAGGTCGAGCGCCCCGACCTCTCCACCACGCCGGTGCCGCGCTGGGACCTGGTCGGCGAGGCGATTCCGCACTACCGGTTGGCCGGGGTGCAGACCACCCGTGGCTGCCCGTACGACTGCGAGTTCTGCGACGTGATTCACCTGTTCGGCCGCAAGCCGCGACACAAGCCGATCGAGAACGTCGTCGCGGAGGTGCAGATGCTGCATCAATACGGGGCGGCCCGCATGTTCCTGTGCGATGATGACTTCATCGGCGACCGCAAGTACGCCAAGCAGCTCCTCAAGGAGCTGATCCCGGTAAACAACTCGTTTCCCGAGCCCATGTCGTTCAGCACCCAGCTCACCATCAATCTCGCGCAGGACGATGAGCTGCTCGAACTGATGGCCGACTGCAATTTCGGCCAGGTCTTCGTCGGCGTCGAGACGCCGCGGGCCGCCAGCCTGGGCGAAGCCAACAAGGTGCAAAACCTGCGCCGCAGCCTGGTCGACGACATCCGCAAGATTCAGTCATACGGCATCGGCGTCAAGGCCGGGCTGATGGTGGGCTTCGACGCCGACGACAAGGACATCTTCCGCGAGCAGGCCGAGTTCATCGAGGAAGCCTACATCGCCGCCACGAGCATCAACACGCTCAAAGCCTACCCCGGCACGCCCAACTGGCTGCGGCTTCAGATGCAGGATCGGGTGCTGGACGTGAGCGAGGTGTACTGGCTGGCGCCCAAGGTCGTCAGCAACGTGATCCCCAAGCAGATGACGCTGCCCGAGCTGATGTCCGGCTACGCGGGCCTGCTGGACCGCGTGCGCGACTGGCCCAGGTTCAAGGAGCGGATGATCAAGTTCATCGACGGCGTCAGCCGCATGCCGCAGATGAAGGCGCCCAACCCCGAGACGCGTCAGAAGCGCATGGCCGCGGCCAAAGCGTTCATCGACTCGCTCGACCCCCAGGTGCGCACGCACGTCGCCGAGATCATCACCTACACGCTTCAGAAAAAGCCCTTCATGATGGAGCGCGTCGGCGCGATCATGATGCAGTTCTTCATGGATGCCACGCTGCTGCCCTATCACAAGGAGGTCATCCAGAAGGAGATCGACCTCTACAACGCGGGCGCTTTCAAGCCCGACCGCGACGACTCCGCCGGCATGATCCCCGAGAATTTCGAGCACGCTCTGCGCGGCGAAATGCCGATGATGTACAACCGCCTGGCCGGCGAGCTGGAGTACAAACCCGGAGTGCAGGAAGCCACCGTCAGCGTGCTGAAAGACTTCCTGATCCGCTGGGGCAAGGGCTTCGAGCGCTTCGAGGATTTCCACCGCGTGTATCTCAATGAGCTGTGCGACCGCCACATCGAGCGCTGGAACCGGCGCTACGCCGAAGGTGAAGGCTCGTTCGATCAGAACGTCCTGGGGCTGACGCTCGATGAGGCGACCTCGCTGAAATTCACCCGCGAGCTGCTCGTCGCGGTCGAGCAGGAGATGCGCGGCGAGATTCGCGCACTGCAAAAGCAGGGCAAACAGCTTGTTGAGCTCGGCATCCCCGCCGCCGGCGCGTGAGAAACGCGCCGATTGCCGTGCCCGGCTCGCCAGCCGAGCGGCGCGTGATTATGCTGCGCGCTGCGTCCTGCCGTGGAGCTGCGCGTGGCTCGCCCTATCGCTCTGCTGGTGGCCGGTGGCTGGGAGGGGCATACACCGCTCGACAGCGCTCAGCGGTTCGCCCCGGCGCTGGAAGCCGCCGGCCTTGCTGTCCAGATCGAAACAAACCTGGCCGTCTTCGGCGATGCCGCCCGCCTCGCCGGCTGCCGCCTGATTGTCCCGGTCTGGACGATGGGGCAGCTCACCGGCGAGCAGGAGCGCGCTCTGACAGAGGCCGTCGCCGCGGGCACTGGAATTGCCGGCTGGCACGGCACGATGGGCGACTCCTTTCGCGGCAACACCACCTACCAGTTCATGGTCGGGGGCCAATTCGTCGCGCACCCGGGAAACATCCAACCCCGATACACCGTGCAGATTGCGCGGCGCGATCATCCGGTTACCGCGGGGCTGGCCGATTTCGAGCTGAATGACACCGAGCAGTATTACCTGCACGTCGACCCCTCCAACGACGTGCTGGCGACGACGCGTTTCCCAAACGTCGCCATGCCGGCGGCGTGGGTGCGGACGTGGGGCGCGGGCCGCGTGTTTTACGCTTCGTGGGGCCACACCTGGCGCGACTTTGACGAACCAACCGCATTCGAGCTTGTGCGGCGCGGTCTGCTGTGGGCCGCCAAGATGCTCTGAGCGCCGGAGGTGCCCGGCGCCGCTCGGCGCCGCGGCGCGGGAGGGTTGATTTCATGCCGCGGCGGGCGCGCGTCGGCCTGATCGGCTGCGGGAACATCAGCACCGTCTATCTGCGCAACGCCTCGCGTTTCGGCGTGTACGAGATCGTCGCGGTTGCGGACCTGCTCGCGCCGCGGGCCGAGGCGCGCGCGGCGGAATTCGGCGTGCCGCGCGTCGCGACCGTCACCGAGCTGCTGGACGACCCGCAGATCGAGTACGTGCTGAATCTGACCATCCCGGCCGCTCACGCGGAAGTAAGCGAAGCGGCCTTGCGCGCCGGCAAGCACGTCTACAGCGAAAAGCCGCTGGCCCTCTCGCCGTCCGACGCCGCGCGCATCCTCGCCTTGGCGCGCGAGTTCGACCGCGATGTCGGCTGCGCTCCCGACACCTTCCTCGGCGGCGGCCTTCAAACGGCCCGGCAACTGATTGACGCCGGCGAGGTCGGCGAGATCGTCGGCGCCGCCGCGTTCATGCTCTGCCGCGGCCACGAAAGCTGGCATCCCGACCCCGAGTTCTACTACAAGCGTGGCGGCGGACCGCTGTTTGACATGGGGCCGTACTACCTGACGGCGTTGATCCACCTCATGGGGCCGCTGCGGCGCGTCAGCGGACTGGCGCGGGCTTCGTTTTCAACTCGCACCATCAGCAGCCAGCCGCGCCGCGGTCAGGTGATCTCGGTCGAGGTTCCCACTCACACCGCGGCGCTGCTCGAGTTCACCAGCGGCGCGATTGGAACACTGACGACCAGCTTCGACGTGGCCGCCAGCCAGTTGCCGCCCATTGAGCTGTACGGTTCGAAGGCCACGCTGGCGGTTCCCGATCCGAATGGCTTCGCCGGCCCGCTGCGCATTCGCCGCGCGAATGAGCGCGCTTGGACCGAGCTTGAGCTTCGCCCGGGCTTCACCGACAACTCGCGCGGCCTGGGCTTGGCCGAGATGATCCTGGCGCGCCGGGCCGGGCATTCAGCGCGATGCTCCGGTCGGCTTGCGGCGCATGTGGTCGAGGCGATGAGCGCGATCGAGGCTTCCGGTGGAATGCCAACGGAACTGGAGACAGCTGGCGGGACGCCGCAGCCAGCAATATGGGACTATGCCGGCGTTCATTCGATTTGACGTAAATCCGTCATATGCGGCACTGCCTTGCTGAAAAAGTTGCAGTTGACGACCGGCCGTCTGTGAACGATAATCCTATCGGAGCGCGGAGCGGCATGACGCCGCTCAGGAACGAAGTCGAGGGATCCGAGACGAGCCCACCGCGCCAGCCGGCCTGAAGTCCGCACCAGCCCAAGTCGTCACTGCCAGGGGGGCCCGGCGGTCGGCGACGCGACAGGATGGGAACATGTTCCGGTACGAGACGCCTGCGCTTTCAAACCTCGCGGCGCAGCTCAAGCGCGGTCCGACGCGCTTGCGGCTGCGGCAGTTGCTGGGCATCGAGTTCCTCGTTTCTCTCATCGATCCCCAGCGCTCCTATCCGTACGAGTTCCTGCTGGTCAACCTGACCGGCTATCGCCCGCGTGAGGCCGCCGGGGCGGAATCCGCCACGTCGCCGCTGCTCGCCGGTGAGCAGCTTCGCGCTGATCTCGTGACGCTGGCGGAGGACTTGAGCGGCGATGCGGGCTTTCGGCCCAGCCTGCTCAGTGATCCGCTCTGGTCCGTCAACGAAGTCGCGCAGCGTTTCGATGTGAGTACCAAGACGATCTTTCGCTGGCACCGCCGCGGGCTGATCGGTTGGCGTGTCGCCGGCGCCGACGGCCGGCTGCGGCTGGTTTTTCCTGATCGCTGCGTTCGACAGTTCGTCGCCCGGAATGTCGAGCTGGTGGCACGGGGCAGTTCGTTCTCGCAACTCTCGGATCAGGAGCGCGAGCAGGTTTTGCAGCGCGCGCGCACCCTGGTCGACGCCGGTGAGCGCACGGTGAATGCCGTCGCGCGCACCATCGCGGGTGAGTGCGGCCGCGCGGTGGAGACCATTCGGCTGATTCTCAAGCGGCATGACGACTCCCATCCGCAGGCGGGCATCTTCAACCGCTCCAAGCTCTGCGTGGACGCCGGTGATCGGCGGCTGGCGGTCTGGGAGGCGTACGTCGAGGGCGCCACGATCGCCGACCTGGCGGCGCGCTTCGAGCAGTCGACCGCCTGGGTCTATCGCATCGTCACTGAGATGCGCGCCCGCGATCTCAAGTCGCGCACCATCGAGTTTGTCGATGCTCCCGAGTTCGCCGATCCGGGAGCCGAGCAGCGCATCGGGCACGACCCCGCGGCCGCGGCTCCGTTTCAGTCCGACGGGCCGGTCCGCCGGATTCCCGCGGACCTGCCGCCATACCTCGGACAGCTTTTCCGCACGCCGCTGCTTTCGGCCGCGGGCGAAACGGCTTTGTTCCGAAAGTTGAACTTCCTGAAATACAGCGCGGCCCGGCGGCGCGACGCGCTCGACCCTGAGACGGCAAGCGCCAGCGAGCTGGAGCGGAACGTCGCCCAGGTGAGAGTCAAGGAGATTCGCCAGGATGATCGGCCTGGACAGATGGTTTACGATCCAGGACATCCTGATGCAAATGCCCAGGGCTATGTCGAGTACCAGAACGTCAACGTGGTCGAGGAGATGGCGAACATGATGTCGGCCTCCCGGTCCTATGAAGCCGGCGTTGCGGCCATCGAGTCGATCAAGGCCATCGCGCGCGCGACGCAGCGGCCCGCGGTGCTGGC
>CAYOHG010000268.1:0-5368 GCA_964403685.1 uncultured Planctomycetales bacterium | reverse complement strand
GACCTCGCCATCGGACGCCTGCTCGACGGGCTGCGCGATGCCGGCGTGCTGGACGAGACGATCGTCGCATTCGTCGGCGACCACGGCGAGAGCCTCGGCGATCAGAACTACTTCTTCGAGCACGGGCGCTTTCCCTACGACAGCACCGCTCGCGTGCCGTTCTTCATCCGCTTTCCCGACGGGCGACACGCGCGGCGCGTCGCCGTGCCGGTAGCCATCTTCGCCCTGGCTCCCACGCTGCTGGATGCCGTCGGCCTGACGCCGCCGAAAGACTGGGAGGCGCGTTCGCTGCTGCCGGCGATCGAGCGCCGCGCGCCGGCCGCGCGGTATGTCTTCAGCGAATCCGGGTATCAGCGCGACTACACGCTGTCGGTCCGCGACGAGCGCTGGAAGCTTATCTGGACCCCCAACGAGATGGACCGGCGCTTGCAGCGCGGCGACGAATACGAGCTGTATGACTATCGGGCCGATCCGTGCGAACGGAACAACGTTGCCGGGCGGAATCCGCAGGTCGTCGCGGAGTTGCGTGACGTGCTGCATGCCTGGGCTCGCCCCTGGCTGGAAAGGGCGCATGAGCGCGCCTATGAGATTCAGATCGAGTACACCGCGGAAGAGCTGGCGCATCTCTCGGGGCTGGGCTACGTGGATACGGGCGGCGCCCAGGACTCCCGGCCGGTCGCGCCCGAATCGGCCGAGGCCGCGCCGCCGGTCGATTGCGCCCCGACCAGCGCGCCGGCCCGTCCTTGAGGAGAGTAGCGCGGCTGCCGCCTCGCCGCCGACGGCAGTATCATCCCGTTCATGAAGCCGCCGCCGCCCTTGTCCTCGGCCGCGAGTCTGCGCGACCTGCCTTCGGTCGACTACCTGCTGCGCCAACCGGCGATCGCCAGCCTGCTCGACGAAGTCGCGCGGGCGGAGCTGCTACAGGTCATTCACGCCGTGCTGGACGACTGCCGAGCGGAGATTCGCCGCGGCGACGCGCCCGCACTGACGGTCGTCGCCTTGGCGCTGCGGGCGCGGGAGAAGCTCTACGAGAGACAGCGGCCGCATCTGCGCCGCGTGATCAACGCCACCGGCGTCGTGCTGCACACGGGCCTGGGCCGCGCACCGCTGGCGCCCGAGGCGCTGGCCGCGGCGGCCGAAATCGGCGCAGGCTACTGCAATCTCGAACTGGAGCTCGCCAGCGGACAGCGCGGCGATCGGCACGAGCACGTGCGCGCCCTGCTGGCCGAGCTGACCGGGGCAGAGGACGCCCTGGTCGTCAACAACAATGCCGCCGCCACATATCTTTCGTTGCACGCGCTAGCCGGCGGACGGGGTGTGATCGTCTCGCGCGGGCAGTTGGTCGAGATCGGCGGATCGTACCGCATGCCCGATGTCATGGCCGCCGCCGGTTGCCGGATGATCGAGGTCGGCACCACCAACCGCACGCGCGCGAGCGACTACGAGCGCGCCATTGACGAGCACACCGCGGTCCTGCTGCACGTGCACACCAGCAACTACCGCATCCGCGGGTTCGTCGAGCAGACGCCGCTGGCCGAGCTGGCCGCGCTAGCGCATGCGCGCGGATTGCTGGCGGTGGACGACCTGGGCGGCGGCTTGCTCGACGCGCATTTGCCGGGCCTGGACGGGCTGGAATCCTGGGACGAGCCGAGTGTACGCGACAGCGTGGCGGCGGGGGCCGACGTGACGCTCTTCAGCGGTGACAAGCTGCTGGGCGGCCCGCAGGCTGGGATCATCCTGGGTCGCCGCGAGTTGCTGAGCCGCATCCGCGCCAGCCCGCTGATGCGCACCTTTCGGCCCGACAAGCTCTCGCTTGCCGCGCTGGAGGCCACGCTGAGGCTGTACCGCGATCCTGACTCAGCCGCCCAGCGCGTGCCGGTGCTGCGGCTGCTCTCGCGGCGTGAACCGGAGCTTCGCGACTGCGCGGAAGCGCTCGCTGCACGGATCCGCGCGATTGCCACGGGTGTGGATTGTCGCGCCGAGGCGGATCAGTCCGAAGCGGGGGGGGGTTCTCTGCCGACCGCGACCTTTCGGACTTGGGTGGTCAGCCTGGCGGTGCCGCCGCTGAGCGCCGTTCAGCTTGCCGGCGCGCTGCGCGCCCAAGAGACCCCGATTCTGGGGCGGATTCACGCCGAGCGCGTTGTGCTCGATTGCCGAACGATCGGCGCGGAGGATTGCGACCTGGTCGTCTCTTCGCTGGCCGAGATTGCGCGTGACGCCGGCGGCTGACGGCGGCCTGGTGAGTGCCGCGCTGTCCCCGAAGGCGCGCGAATCGCGGCCGATAGCTCCGCTCGGTGCCGCGCATGTGGTTCGCAGCGGCACCCAGGCGTCCTGGCGCGTTGGATGAACACGAACTGGAACGCCGATGCCCGAGTTGCCGGATGTCCTGGCATACGTTAGCGCATTGCGATCGCGGGTGGCCGGCCGGGCGCTGCTGCGGGCTCGCGTTCGCAGCCCGTCGCTGCTGCGAACCTTTGAGCCGCCGCTTGAGCATCTGCACGGACGACTGGTGCGCGAGGTCACGCGCGCCGGCAAGCGCATCGTGCTGGCGCTGGACGGCGATTCCTTTCTTGTGCTGCATCTGATGATCGCCGGACGGCTGTTGTGGCGGGCGCGCGGGGCGAAGCTACCGGCGAAGCTGGGCCTGGCGGCGTTTGAATTCGAGTCCGGCACGCTCTTGCTGACCGAGGCCCGCACCAGGCGGCGCGCCGGCCTGTGGGTGTTGAGCGGCCGCGACGCGCTTCGTGCGTTCGATATCGGCGCGCTGGATCCGCTGAACGCGCCGCTGGAGCGCTGGAACGACGCGCTGCGCCGCGAAAATCACACCCTCAAACGCACACTTACGGACCCCCGATTGATCGACGGCGTCGGCAACGCGTATTCGGATGAGATCCTGCACGCCGCACGGCTCTCGCCGCTGGCGCTCTCGCGGCGGTTGAGCGATGCGGAGGTGGCGCAGCTTGCCGCCGCGGCGCGACAGGTGCTGACGCACTGGATTGCGCGCTTGCAGGCCGCTTTTGCCGGTCGGTTTCCGGAGCGCGGGCAGATCACGGCCTTCCGCGACGGCTTTGCGGCGCACGGTCGCTTCGGCCGGCCATGCCCGGACTGCGATACGCCGATTGCGCGGATCCGCTACGCCGAGAACGAGACGAACTACTGCCCGCGCTGCCAGACGAATGGACGGCTGCTGGCGGATCGTTCGCTATCGCGGCTGCTGGGCAAGGACTGGCCGCGAAACGTCGACGAGCAGTGAGACCGGCGCGCTGCGGCGACATGTGATCCGCGGCGTCGCGAGGAGTTGAGCGGGACGTCAGGTTGGCGTGGCGGTGCCGTTCCGCAGCGCTTTTTCGTGGTCGGACATGAAGGGGCGGATGCGGTCCAAGAACTGTGCGATCTCGGGCTGGTCGCCTGGGTCGTGCTTCCCGTGTTTGATGATGTCGAGCACCATCCGCACGGCCTCGTCGGTAACCACGAAGCCGCTGGCCTCCAGCGCGTGTCTCACCGCCGCCCGCCCGCTGTTGGGGCCCAGCACGAACTCGACCGGCTGGGCGCCGATCAACTCCGGCGGGAAGGGCATGTACGTCGCGGTGTGCTTGAGCATGCCGTTCTGGTGAATGCCGCTTTCGGTTCGGAACATGTTGCGGCCGACGACCGGCTTGTTGTCAGCGACGCGGAACCCGGTCAGCTCGGCGACCAGCGTCGAGAGTGCGAACAGGCGGGTGGTGTCAACGCCGACTTCGCGCCGGTATTCGTCCTTGTGCAGCACCAGGGCCGCGACGACTTCCTCGATCGCGACGTTTCCGGCGCGCTCGCCGATGCCGTTGACGGTTCCCTGCACCATGTTGGCGCCGGCCTTGACGCAGGCCAGCGAGTTGGCTGTCGCCAGTCCCAGGTCGTTGTGAAAGTGCACGCCGAGCATCGAGTCGTCGATATTGGGTACACTGTCCTGAATTCGTTGAATGGCCTCGACCGCCTTGGTCGGGGTCATGATGCCGACGGTGTCGGTGAAGCCGATCGACATGACGCCCGCATCGATGGCCTCGCGATAGACCTCGTGAAGAAACTCAGGCTCGGTGCGCGATGCGTCCTCCGGTCCGAAGGAGATCATCTCAAAGGAGCGGCCGGCACGCTCAATCGCCGCAACCATGGTCTGGATGACCTGGGCCTTGCTCATGCTCAGCTTCTGCTCGCGGTGCAGCGGGCTGGTGCCGATGAACAGCGTGACCGCCTTCTTGAACGGGCTGACGCCGGCGAGGGCTTCCGCAGCGAGGTCCACGTCCTCCAACTTCGTTCGCGCCAGGCAGGTCAGCACGGGGCCCTTGACGTGTTTGGCGACCAGTTTGATGGCGTCCACTTCGCTGGGGTGCGCGGCGGGAAAGCCGCAGTCGATCGAGTGCACGCCGGCTTCGCCCAGGGCCTGAGCGATCCTCAGCCGCTGCTCGGCGCTGAGCCGCACGCCCGGCGTCTGAAGTCCGTCGCGCAGCGTGGTATCGCTGATCATGACGATCGGCTTGGCCTTCTGATGGCGCAGCACCATGCGCTTGATTCGACGGTTGATGAGTGAGAACATCGCGGCGATTACTCCGGAAACGGCGAATCGACGGCGGAACACCCCCGGGGCGAAGCACAGCCCGGATCGGCCCGCGCCAGGCTCCGCTGGACTTGCGGATTGTAAACACACGCCGTCGGATTGCGAACCACACGTGTCCAAAACCCGCCGGCGGGCTCGATCTCGCCGCCGCCGTCTGTAGTTGAGACCCGCCGTCCGGCGCGTGGTTTGCGTGTCAAACGCCCGGCAGCAGAGGGCCGCCCTCCAGCCCACGGGAGCCAGCGGCGCGGCTGGTACGCCCGCCGCGGACACCGTCGAGCTTCACTGTTCTGCCGCACGAGCGATCAGAAAAGGCTGGCCTGCCCGGAGCTGTGCAGCTTGCCGACGAGATGCGCGTAAGTGCGCACCAGCGAGTTCGGCGCGTCGACCGGGCGATTCTCGATCAGCGTACGCAACTCCAGCGCGTTGGCCACTCCCTGCCCACGATAGTGGTTGTTCGCAAAGACGTAGATTTCGCCGGCCTCGGATTCCATCTCACGCAGCCGGCCGAGCCATTCGCGCAGCTCCGCCTCGTTGTAAAGGTAGTTGTACCGCTCGAAACCCGGCAGCCCGTCCGCGAACCAGTTGGCCGCGTTGCGCCCGTGCAGCCGCACATAGGCTGTCCCGCCGAACACGTGCGTGGTCGGCGGCAGACAGTCGCGTATGGCCGGCTGATCGATGGCGCAGTGAATGCCCAGCGGGCGCAGCACCTCGATTGCTTCAGGATGCCCCCAGCCCGCATGCCGAACCTCGACGGCCCGCGCATAGGCCTGGAACTCG
>CAYOHG010000267.1:0-5398 GCA_964403685.1 uncultured Planctomycetales bacterium | reverse complement strand
GTCCTACCCTGTGCTGCGCGAGAAGCCGCTGGCGAGCGTGCTGCTGCGACTGGCCGGCCCGGCGGGCGTCGCCGACAGCCAGGCGCCGGTGCTGCTGGCTACACAGCCATTCGGATCCGGCCGCGTGATGTACCTGGGCTTCGACGGCACGTGGCGCTGGCGCGGCGTGGCGGAAGAGCAGTTCAACCGCTTCTGGGTGCAGGCGGTGCGCTACCTGTCGCAGGCGCGGCGCGAGGGCGCCAGCAAGCGCGGCACGATTGTGCTCGATCGCGAGACCATCGAACAGGGAGAATACGTGCAGATCGAAGCGCGCGTGCTGGATGAGAAGTTTGAGCCGTGGCAGCAACCCGAGATTTCGGCCAATCTGGACTGGCCCGATGCCTCCGCCACGACCCTGCCGCTGCGCACCGTGGCGGGGCGCGCGGGTTGGTTCGGCGGCCGTTTCGAAGCCCATCAGGCTGGGGCGTATCGCCTGCGCATCGCGTTGCCGCGCAGCAACGCCGCGGCTCCGGCCGAAGAGACGGACGCGCTGGTCAAGCGGGTTTTCGTCCGCAGCCCGGACGTGGAATGGCGCGCCCTGCGGATGCAACCCGAGACGCTGACGCTGCTGGCCGACGCGAGCGGCGGGGAGTTCCAGACCATCGACCAGGCCGATGACCTGCCCGAACGCATCGAGGACGCCACGCGCGAGCGCCTCACGCGCGGCGCCGATCACCCCCTGTGGGACAACTCCGCGGTCCTGCTCCTGCTGGTTGCGCTGCTGGGAATCGAGTGGTTCGCACGCCGGAGGGCGCACCTGCTGTGACCGATCACGGTGCCAACCCGCGGGAATGGGCCCTGCCCGGCGAGCTTGCGCGGCCGCTGGCGGCGCTGCGCCGCCGGGTGCGGGTGTACCTGCTTCTGGACGGGCTGGTGAAGTTCCTGGCGCTGCTGACGGCGACGGGGCTGGCGCAACTTCAGCTGGATCGCTGGCTGGTCTTCGGCATGGAAGAGCGCGTCGTGGTGAACCTGATCATCACCGGGCTCTGGCTATGGGGCATCGAACGGTTGATTGTCAACCCGTTGCTGCGACCGCTGCCCGACGTGTTGCTGGCAAGGCTGGTCGATCGGCGCCATCCGCACCTGCACGGGCAGTTGGCCGCGGCGGTGCAGTTCACGCTGCCCCGTCGTGACGCTTCTCGGGAAGATTCGCCACAGCTCATCCGGGCGCTGCTGATGCAAGCCGCCGAAGCGACTCGAGGACTCGATTTCGCCGGTGCACTCAACCATCGCCGGGCGCGACGTCAGGGGCTGGCGACCGTGGCGCTGGCGGCGATTCCGCTGCTGGCGTGGGTGCTGTTGCCGGGACTGATGGACACCTGGTTTCGACGGAACTGGCTACTGTCCGACTTGCGCTGGCCGCGCCAGACGCAACTGCTGCCCGTGGGCTTCGACGAGCGCGGCATTCGGCGGATGCCGCTCGGCGAGCCCGCCGTCGTGCGGGCGGAAAACCTGGGAGTGGTGCCGCGTTCCGTCGTGCTCGAATGGACCAACGCGGCCGGGCGATCGGGGCGCGAGTCCATGACCCGCGTCGGCGGTCGCTACTGGGAGGCTTCGCTCGGCGCGCTGAGCGACGAAATTACGTTCCGGCTCGACGGAGGCGACGAGCACACCGCGGCGTTTCGCGTGCTGCCCGTCGAACGGCCGCGCGTAGCTCAGTTGAGCGCTGAGATCCAACTGCCCGCCTACACCGGGCTGCCGCCGGCTACGTTGGAACCGTCCAGCGCGGTCGAACTCCTGGCCGGTTCGCGCTTGGTCATGCAACTGCGGCTTAACAAGCCGGTAGTCAGCGCGCGAATGCTCTCCGGCGATGCGCCCCCGGGTGATTTGGAGCCGATCGAACCCCTGGCGCTGCGCTGGACGCTCCTGGCGAGTGCCTCGGGGTCCTATGCGCTCGAATTGACCGACGCCGACGGACTCAGCAACCCGCGGGCGCTGGAATACCGCATCAAAGTTGTCAGCGACGGCCCGCCGCGCGTTCAGCTTGAGCTGTCGGGCGTGGGGCCGGCGATCACGCCGCGTGCTCGATTGACGGGCACGTTGCGTGCCGAGGATGCCTATGGATTGGCGGATGTGGGCCTGCGCATGCAGCGCAATCGCGACCCGGAGTTGGCGGTGCCGTTGCCCCGCGACGATCCGCGCGCCCTGCGAATCGAGCGGCCGCTGGCGTTTGCAGCCCGCGAAGCCCACATCAGCGCCGGCGATCGTCTGAAGCTCTGGGCCGAAGCCAGCGACCGGTTGCCGGACGTGCCGAATGTGGGCCGCTCGCCGCCCGTTGACGTCTCCGTCGTGACGCCGGCGGAATTGCTCGAACAGCTTGCGCAGCGCGAGCAGGAACTGCGGCTCGAATTGGAGCGGCTGCTCAGCGCCCAGCGCAGCCTGGCCGACGCACTGGAGCGCCTGCGTCCCGAGCTGGCGGCGCCCGGTGCGGCCGAGGCCAGCCTCGCCCAGCGCCTGGCGCGGCTCGCGCGGCAGCAGGACGGACACGCCCGCCAATGCCGTAACGCCGCCCGCAGCTTCGAGCAGATTGTCGGCGAGATGCAGACGAATGACGTGCTGCGCGTGGCGGATGAGCGCCGCTTGCGCGACCGCGTCATCGGGCCGCTGATCGTCCTGGCCGAGCGGACCGTGCCGGCGGCGGTGGAGCAGCTTCAGTCGCTACGGGCGACGATCGCGCCTGGCGCCGCGGAGTCGACCGCCGCGGCGCAAGCGCAGATCGTGCTGCGCATGACCGAAATTCTGGCCGGCATGCGGCAGCAGGAGGGCTTCCGCGAAGCCGTTGCGATGTTTGAGGAGATCGTCGCGACTCAGCAGGGGCTTCAGCGTGAGACGACAGCTTCGCTCGAAGCCGAGCTGGAGGCTATTCTGGGCGAAACAGGCGACAACACGGGGCGGCCGGGCGAATCCACGCCATAGGATCAAACGGTGTCAGCGCGCGAGCCGCCGACCGCCGGCGGCCTGCTTGGAGTGATGCAGCGGTGCCAGCGACTCTCTCAGTGCGGCGGGTTGAATGCAAACGGCAACGCGCCGCGCGTACCCGTGTCGCCGCGCTGATCGTCGCCGGCTTGGCCGCGATCAGCGCCGCGCAGGAACCCGCGGCGCCGAGCGCACCCAGTTCCGCGCCGCGAGGTTCACTGGTTGACCGACAGGTCGCCGTGCGCGAGGAACTCGGACGCTTCGAGACGCGCGTGCTCAAGCTGTATCAGACCCTGCTGGAGAGCGAGCCCGGCCAGGCGCACCGGCTCCAGGACGCGCTCGACCAGCTCGGCGAGCTTGGCGTTCGCGCACGAATTGACCAGATCGTCGATGCGCTGCAAACCAGCCGGCTGGGCGACGCCGAGCAAATGCAGCAAGCGCTGCTCGACGACCTGACTCGCGTGATGGACACGCTGACGAACGCCGATTCCGAGCTCGATCGCTTGCGCAGTGAGCGCGAACGGATGGAGCAGCTCAAGCGGGGCATCCGCACGCTGATGGACGAACAGGCCCAGGCGCTCTATCGCACCCAACACCTGGCCGAAGACAGCGCGCAGCGCCAGACGACCGAGGGCGCACCGCCCGCGGCCAACGACCCGCAAGCGGCGTTGCGGGCGCTGGAGCAGATGCAGCGCGAGCTGCAACAGCGCGCCGCCGGCCTGGAACGCGACCTGAAGCCCGCTGAGCAAGGCGGCCGAAATCCCGGTGGCGAGGCGATGCGGCGCGCCGCCGAGGACATGCAATCGGCCGGCGACCGCCTGGGCGAGCAATCCGCGCCAGAGGCCGTCCCCGAACAGAAAGAAGCGCTTGAGCAGCTTCAGCAGGCGCTGAACGAGCTGGACGACGCGTTGCGCCAGGTTCGCCGCGAGGAGCAGGAACAGACCCTGGCGGCCATCGAGGCCCGGCTGGAAAGCCTGTTGACGCGTGAGCGCGCCATTCGCGAGGGAGTCCAGTCGTTGCGAGCCCGGGCGCCATCGCAATGGGAACGCGCCGAGCAGCTCCGTTTGGGCGAGCTTTCCGGCCAGCAGCGCGCTGTCCAGGAAGACTGTCAGCGGCTGGTGACGATCCTGAGCGACGAGGGCACCACGGTGATCGTTCCCGAGCTGCTGCGACAGGCGGCGGCCGACCTGGCACAGGTTGCGTCCCGGCTCGAAGCCGCCGACGTCGGCGATGCCACTCTCGCCACGATCGATGGCGTGATCGCGCTGCTCGAGGAGATTCTCGCCGCCACGCAGCAGCAGAACGACGCCCGCGACGGCCAGCGGCCGCCATCATCGAATCAGCCGCAATCCCGCCAGGGCGACGCGCTACTGCCCGGATCGACCGAGCTGAAGCTGCTTCGCTCGCAACAACTGCGCGTTAACGAGCGCTCGCGCGCGTTGGTTGCCGCCGCTGGCGAGAACGAACGCAACGTCCAGGAGCTCAGAACCCTGGCCGACCGCCAGCGCGTGCTGGTTGAGATGGCCCGGCGGATGCACGAGAGGCCGTGATGCACTCGCTCCCCGCGCAATTCTGGAAGTGCTGGCGGGCAGGAAGCACGCAAGCGCCCGAAAGCGGACCGTCGGCCGCGTCGGTCCGGCGCAGCAGGCATGCACAGTCCGTTCGCGGCTGGCTGGTCGTGGTGCTGCTCGTGGCAATCCACGCAGCCGCGCCGCGCGCTGTTCGCGGCACGGAGTCCCCGGGGGGCGATATCGCCAGGCTGAACGCCACATTCCTTCAGCACCTGTCCGCGTACGAGGCCAGTGATGCGCTGGCCGTGCGGGCGGTGAAGGAAGGCTGGGAGCGGCGTTACCGTACGCGCGGCACCGAGAGCTTTGTTCCGGACGCGCTGGCGCAGCTCGTGCCCGAGTATCGCGCTGCGCTGGAGGCGTTCGATGCCGGCGCACTCGAACTGGCGGCGCCGCGCTTCGAGGCGCTGACGGTGCATGAGGACCCATTCGTCGCGGCCAATGCCGTCTACCTGCTGGCGCGCACGCGCGCCGCGCTGGGCCTGTTTGAGGAGGCCCAGGCCGCGCTGGAAAGCCCGGGGGCCGACCCCGCCACAATGGCGGCGTACACGCCCTTCGCGCCGCAGGCGGCGTTTCTGCTGGCAACCTGCCGGGCGCACAACCTCGGCTTTGAGCAGGCGGGGCGCGACCTGGAATCCGTCGAGCAGCAATACGCCGATGGCCCGGAGATGGTCCGTCTGGCGGCGCGGCAGTTGCTGATCGAGCTGGGTAAGCGCCAGCCGGGCAGCCTGGGCGACGCGGCCGGCGTAATGAACTACATCGCGGATCGGCTGGCGGCCCGCGACGTGACCGATCGAGTGCGCGCGCGGCAGGACGAGGTTGTGGCGCTGCTGGACCAATTGATCGAGCAAATGCAGCAGCAGGAGCAGCAGGGT
>CAYOHG010000266.1:0-5403 GCA_964403685.1 uncultured Planctomycetales bacterium | reverse complement strand
GCGCAGGCCAAGGCCGGTCCCGCCGAATAGGCGGGTGGTGCTGGCATCGGCCTGCTCGAAGGACTGAAACAGCCGGGCGACCTGTTCGGCCGACAGCCCGATTCCCGTGTCGACGATGCGGATGCGCAGGGCGGGCTCACCCGACGGCACAGCCCCCAGGCCCGCGCGAACGGTGACGCCGCCGACCTGCGTGAACTTGATCGCGTTCCCGACCAGGTTGACCAGAATCTGCCGCAGGCGGACCGGGTCCGTGCGGATGAAGACGGGAATGGGCGTGTCGTACTCAGTTTCAAGGGTCAGGCCTTGGGCCGTCGCTTTCACCTGCATGAGCGCCACTACCTCGGCGATGACCTGGTCCGGCCGTGTGTCGATCCGTTCGACGGTCATGCGGCCGGCCTCGATCTTGGAGAGGTCGAGGATGTCGTTGAGGATCGCCAGCAGGTGCTCGCCGTTTCGCTTGATCGTGGCGACGTACTCAAGCCGCTGCTGGTCGTCGGGTTCGCTGTCACGGTCGCCGAGCAGTTCGGCGAAGCCCATGATGGCGGTCATGGGCGTGCGGATTTCGTGGCTCATGTTCGCCAGGAATTCGCTCTTGGCGACCGTCGCGGCCTGGGCGGCCGCCAAAGCCGCAGAGAGCTGTGCGGCGAACTCGCGACTTTCGGTGATGTCGGTGGCGACCGAAAGCACGCGCGAACAGGACTCCTGCTCTTCGGTTAGCGGGACCATCACAATCTTCAGCCAGTGCACGCTGCCGTCCGCGTACGTCAGCGGCAGCTCGGGGATGATCCGCGGCGCCTGGTCGCGGAGCGCTTCCAGCTCGCAGCGCCGCAGCTCATCGATCCGCTCGGGTGGGGCCGGCAGATCAATGTCGCGGCTGCCCTGAATCGCATCGACGGTCGATCCGAAAGCGTTCGCTAGGGCTCGGTTGGCCAGTAAAAACCGTCCGTCGCAGCTCTTGACGGCGACCAGTCCCGGAATCAGGTCGACGACCGTCCGCAGAAATTGCTGTTCGCGCTGAAGCTGCTCCTCGGCGAGGATGCGGTCGCTGACGTCCATGCAGCCGCCGGCGTAGCCCAGGAACGTGCCGTCCGAAGCAATCCGAGGCACGCCACGGTCTTCAACCCAGCGGTATTGCCCATCGTGGCGGCGCAGCCGGTAGACCATCTGAAAGGGCTGACGAAGATCGAACGCGCGTGTGTAAGTTTCCACGCAGCGCGGCAGGTCGTCGGGATGGACGCCTTCCGCCCAGCCGTCGCCGATCTCCTGCTCGAGTGTCCGGCCGCGGAACTCCAGCCAACCGCGATTGAAGTCGGTGCACTTCTTGTCAGCGCCCGACAGCCAGACCATCAGCGGAACGGCGTCGGCCAGCTCGCGAAAGCGCGATTCGCTTTCGGACAGGCGCTCCTGGGCGAGCTTGATCGGCGTAATGTCGGTGCGGAGGGCGAAGTAGCCACGGATCTTGCCGCTGGCATCGACCATCGGCGCTACCGTGGCGTTCACCCAGAAGTGCGATCCACTTTTGCTGCGGCTGCAAACCTCGCCTTGCCAGATGCCGCCCGCGGAGATGGTCTGCCACATTTCAGCCCACAGCGAGGGCGGGTGCCGGCCGGATTTCAGGAAGCCGTGATTCCGGCCGACGACCTCCTCGCGCGCATAGCCGCTTACCTTGCAGAACAGGTCGTTCACGCGCGTGATCGTGCCATTCAGGTCCGTTTCCGAGACGATCGCGTGCGTATCGATGATGGCCTTGTAGGTTTCGAGGTTTCGCAACGCGTTCTCGGCCGATGTCCGGGCCGCGACCGTGTGCCGCTCGGACGCCAGCGCCCGCACCCGCACCAGGTAGACCACCGCGCCCAGCACGATCGCCACAATCCCCGCCGGGAGCGTTCCCCGGCGCGCCCGAGCTGCTGCGGCGGCTACTTGTCGCAGGCAGACTGCGGCATCAATGTCCACGCCGATCGCGCCGAACTGCTTGCCGCGCGAGTCGATCAGCGGTGCATATCCGCTCAGGAACGTGCCCCACCGGTCGGTATAGGGCTCGTCGCTGGAGGTCGCTCGCCCCGCTGCGCCGAAAGCCCCCAACGCGGCGCGCAGGTTCTCATCGCACTCGCTGTAAAGTTCCCACACTTCAGAGCGATCTTCGACCCCGTCGCCATCCGCGTCACCTGGGTCGGCGGCGTCCAGCACGAATCGGACCTCGTTGCCCTCTTGAATGACCGTGTAGAGGTAGCGCACGTCGGGCAAGGCGGCCCGAAAGCGACGCAGCGGCTCGACGGCGCGGCGATACTCCGGCGAATCGGTTTGTGATGGGTCGCGCAGCTGTTGGTGCAGCTCCGCATCCACCAATGTGGCCGCCCCCAGCGCCAATCGCTCCAGTTCGCCCCGGAATTCTTCGCGCACCATGCGCGCGGCCGAGACCCATACTCCCAGCAACCCGATGGCGGCTACCGTGAGAAGCGTTCCGGCCGTGATGGTGGCTTCCAAGGCCGCCCGCCGTCGGTCGCGCGAGGTGGGTCGACTCCGTCCGATGTACTCCCGGGAAACGCGCTCCGCCTCGGCTGGCTGAAGCACGGGGCTGCGAACCACCGCCAGACGCCAGAGAATCAGTGGCCCAGCCACACATGCCAGTGAGAACAGGTGCAACAGCGTGGCGTGCCAGGCGTCCTCATCACGCCCCAGCGCCGGCGTGACTATCGAAACGGCGCTATCGGCGACCAGGATCGCGGCGATGATCCAGGCTGCGTCCGGCAACAGCGTGCGGATGCCTGCGGTCCCCCGGTCCGGATTGGCGGCGCGCGGTCGGGCCATGTTCTCGCGTCTCGAGTGCTCCCACCCCCGCGCCGCGTGGCGGCGATCATGTAGTCGTTATCGACTGGATCGCGGTTCGACCGTCGCTTCATTCCAAGGTCTGATAATGCCCGGCCCGATCGGAGTCCGCGCGCATGGAGCACACCCTCCCACGGCTGAGTTTTTACAGCGCAACCTCCCCGTCCGGCGATCTTCCACATGCCAGATAACCTGCCGTGCGGCACAGCCTGGGACTCACCGCCGCCGGGCCCGGCGCGTCAGAAAACCGACCAAGGCGGCGTCAAACGCCTGCGCGGTGTCGAGCGGGACGTAGTCCGCCCGCATCCGGGACAGCCGCGCGGCCAGCTCAGTTCTCCACCCGTCCAGTGCGCGGCGGTACGCCTCGGCAACCAGCTCCGCGTCGGTGACAACGCGAGTGTCCGTTTCTGGATCCTCAAGCCGAAGCGGCCCGGCAAGTTCGAAGCGCACTTCCACCGCATCCAGAATGTGCATCACGATCAGGTCATGCCCGCGCGCCCGCACCTGGTGCAGCAGGCGCAGCAGCGGCTCCGTTTCGGTCAGCAGGTCGCTGAGCAATACGATCACGCCGCGATGCGAGACCCGTTGCAGCGCGGCCTCGATGCCGTCGCAGAGCCGGCCGCTGCCCGCGGCCTGCAACGCGGCAAGCGTCGCCAGCAGATGCAGGTAGTCGGAGCGCCGGGAGCGTGGCGGCCGGAGCGTCTCCAGCCCGTCGCGCAGAATGCCCAACCCGACCGCGTCCTGCCGCCGTGAAACGAGGTAGCCCAGTGCCGCCGCCAGGTCGATCGCATAGGCGAGCTTGGCGGCGGGCTGCGCTGCCAGCGCCAGCGGGGGGCTCGGACCGACGTAACCCATGCTCGCGGAAGCGTCGATCAGCAGGTGGCAGGAGAGATTGGTTTCAGCGGCGTGCCGGCGCACCATCAGCCGATCGGTGCGGGCGAAAACGTTCCAATCGATGCTGCGCGGATCATCGCCGGGGCAATAACGGCGGTGCTCGCGGAATTCGCTGCTGAGGCCCTGAAACGGCGAGCGATGCAAGCCGGCGAGGAACCCCTCGACGATGAAGCGTGCCCGCAGGTCGAGCCGCGCGACCTGCTCGATCACCTCGGGTCGCAGGTAGCGGGCGGTCGAACTCACGCGCTGCTCCTCCGCGGCCCGGGCCGCCGCGCGCAGCCTATTTCCTGGCCTCCGCGGGCGGCGACTCGACCAGCACTTCCTTGATGGCGCTGCGGTTGAAACGCATCTTGACGTTGTTGGTCTCGTCCACCTTGAGGACGACCTCGTGATCGCGCACCTCGACAACCGTCCCGTAGATGCCGCCGATGGTCTGCACGCGGTCATTGCGCTTCATTCCGGCAAGCATCCGATGGTGCTTGTCGCGCTCGCGCTTCTGCCCGCGGAAGATCAACCAGTAGAAGACCACCACCATCAGAATCAGCGGCAGCCACATGCGCACGAAGCTGTCCATCGGCGAGACCGGGGGCGCGGCGTCCGCGCCCGGCTGCGACGTCGCCTGGGCCAGGGTCAACCAGTTCAGGATCATTCCGGCTCCTTGCAGTCCGCGCCCGCGGGCGGCGCACGATCGGGGTCCGGCGCGCGGGCGAGCGGCCCATCCAGGAAAGACCGCTGCCACTCGGCGAAGCGCCCGGATTCGATCGCCGCGCGCATCCGCCCCATCAGCTCCTGGTAGAAGGCCAGATTATGGAGCGAAACCAGCGTGCCTCCAAGCGGCTCGTTTACCTGAAACAGGTGCCGCAGGTAGCCGCGCGTGAAGGTCCGGCATGTTTCGCACGAGCAGGCCGGGTCGAGCGGGCCGTCCGCCAGTTGATGGGCGGATTGCCGCAACCGAACGACACCCGCGCTCGTGAAGGCGTAGCCTTTGCGGCCGTTGCGCGTCGGCAACACGCAGTCGAACTGGTCGATCCCCGCCGCGACCGCGTGCACCAGGTCGAGCGGGGTGCCGACGCCCATCAGGTAGCGCGGCCGATCCGCCGGCAGCGCCTCGGTGAAGGTATCCAGTAGTCGCCATGTGGCTTGGGGCGGCTCGCCGACGGACAGGCCGCCCAGCGCGTAGCCATCAAACCCGATGTCGCGCAGCGCGGCCAAGCAGGCCTGCCGCAGGGCGACGTCCAGTCCGCCCTGCACGATTCCGTACAGCGCCTGATCGTCACGCCCATGTGCCGAGCGGCAGCGCATGGCCCACGCGATGGTGCGGCGGACGGCGGCTTCGAGCGAACCCGCACTCGGAGCGTCGCCGCCACCGCCGTCGGAAACTTGCGGTCGTGCGGCAGGCGAATCCGGCTGGCGCGGTGGGAGGTCGCGCGGCGCCGTCGAGTCGAGCGCACCCAGCGCGGGGCATTCGTCCAGGCACATGATGATGTCAGCGCCGAGCTGGTTCTGCGCGCGGATCGCGTCCTCCGGCGTTAGCCGCAGCAGCGCGCCGTCGATATGCGATCGAAACGTGACGCCTTCGTCGTCGATCTTTCTCAGCCCTGACAGCGACATGACCTGGAACCCGCCACTGTCGGTCAGGATCGCGCCGTTCCAGCCCATGAAACGGTGCAACCCGCCGAAGCG
>CAYOHG010000265.1:0-5405 GCA_964403685.1 uncultured Planctomycetales bacterium | reverse complement strand
GCCTGCGGCAGCGAATCCGCGCGGGCCGGCTGCCCCGGCGCGCTGGGCAACGGCCGAAGCGCGGCCGAGCGCGGCGGAGCCGGTGCCGCGCCAACGTGCGGGATTGAGGGTGCCGCGGTAGCGACCGCTCGACGGCCAGTGCCCGCTTGTTCGCTGCCCAACGGCGCAGGCGCGGATTGCACAGCGTCGCGGACGGGTTTCGGCGAGTCCTGGGCACGCCGCGGGCGGTCGCCGCGCGCCGCCGAAACGGTTTCGGGGTTCGCCGCGGTGATCTCCACGCACGTTCGGCCGATCAGGCCGGTCAGCCCGCTGCCGGTAACCGTGCGCGTTCCGAGGATTACGGCGTGTGCGCCCAACGCCTGCTTCACGCGGGCGAGCGCTTCCCGCATGGTCGGAGCTTCAAACGTTTGCACGTCGTGTGTCAAGGCTGATCACTCCGTGTGCACGGACTTCGATTCCTCGAACGATCTCATTCAGCGCGAGCACCGCGATGTGCGGCAGCACCACCTCGATGATCCGCCGGACCCACTGCCGCACGCCTGGCGAGCAGAGCACGACGGGGGTGGCGCCGCCGCAGCGAGCCTGTGCGTTTTCGAGCTGCTGCCGAGCGCGGGCGGCCAGCTCGCTCTGCCGTTCTGGAGGAATGATCAGCGTCGAGCCGTGCTCGAGGCGCTGGATATTGGCCTGAAGATAGTCTTCGAGCGCGGGATCGAGCGTCACGCAGTGGATGGTGTTCTGCGCGTCCTTGTATTGGGCGCAAATGGTGCGGGCCAGCGCGTTGCGGGCATACTCGGTGAGGATCTCGAGGTCCTTGGACTTGGGGGCCCAGTCTCCCAGCGATTCGACGATCGCCTCCAGGTCGCGGATCGGGACGCGCTCACGCAGCAGGTTCTGGAGAACACGCTGCAATTCTCCGGGCTTGATCAGGCCGGGAATGACTTCCTCGACCAGCGGACCATTCTGCTGCTTGAGCGAATCGATCAGCTTGTGGGTTTCAGCGCGAGTCAGCAGGTCGGCCGCGTGACGCTTGATGATCTCGGTGAGGTGGGTCGCCAGCACGCCGGTCGGCTCGACCACGGTGTAGTTGAGGCGTTCGGCCCGGTCTCGTTCGGCGCTGGCGATCCACCAGGCCGACAGCCCGAAGGCGGGCTCGCGCGTTTTCGAGCCGGCCAGGGGCTCGCCGGCCAGCCCGGAGTCGATCGCGAGAAACTGGTCGGGATAAAGCTCGCCGGCGGCCACTTCCTGTCCGCGCAGCAGCACGGTATAGCGGTTCGGTTCGAGCGCGCCGTTGTCTCGAATGCGAACGGCGGGGACCAGCAGGCCAAAATCGCTGGCCATCTGTTTTCGCAGGGACGCGATCCGGTCCAGCAGGTCTCCGCCGCGGGCTTTGTCGACCAGCTTGACCAGCCCGAAACCGATCTGCAGTTCGAGCGCGTCAATCCTGAGTTGCGATTCGATCTTTTCCGGTGCCGCCTTTACCTTGGCGCGCTCCTCGGTTTGTCGGCGGGCGGTCTCGATATGGCCCTGGCGGTTGAGGAACGTGGCCAGCAGCGTGCAGCCGCCCGCCAGCGTGACCAGCGGCACCGTCGGCAGGGGGGTGAGCGTGAGGACACCCAGAAAGCCCGCGGCCATCAGCAGCGCCACGGGTTTGGCCAGAAGCTGGCCGATCACTTCCTCACCCAGATTGGTCTGACCGGTGCTGCGCGTGACCAGCATGCCCGCGCCGACGGTGACGATGAACGCGGGAATCTGGCTGACCAGACCGTCGCCGATGGTCAGCTTGGTGTAGACGTCCAGCGCCTGCATGACCGACAGGCCGTGCTCGACCAGGCCAACGTAGAGTCCGCCGAGGATGTTCACCAGCGTGATGACGATGCCCGCGACGGCATCGCCGCGGACGAACTTGCTGGCGCCGTCCATGGCGCCGTAGAAGTCGGCCTCGGCGCTGATTTCCTTGCGGCGGCGGCGGGCCTCATGCTCATCGATGATGCCGGCGTTCAGGTCGGCGTCGATCGCCATCTGCTTGCCGGGCATGCCGTCCAGCGTGAAACGCGCGGCGACTTCAGCGATGCGCGTCGCGCCCTTGGTGATCACCACGAACTGAATCACCGTGATGATCAGGAAGATGATCACGCCGATCGCCAGCGAATTGCTGGCGACGAAGACGCCGAAAGCCTCGACCACGTGCCCGGCGGCGCTGGTGCCCTGGGCACCGTTAGCCAGGATCAACCGCGTGGTGGCGGTGTTGAGCACCAGCCGCAGCAGCGTCATGGCCAGCAGCAGCGACGGAAAACTGGAAAACTCCAGCGGGCTGCGGATGTACATGACGGTCATCAGAATGACCGTCGACAGCGTGATGTTGGTGATGAGCAGCGTATCCAGTGCGGCGGTCGGCAGCGGGATCAGGATGACGAAGATCAGCGCCGCCGCCGCAATCGGAAACAGCAGTCCGCGATTGCGCGCCAGGAACTGAAGCACCGGGTTGCTGTCAAGGGCGGCGATCATGGCTTGGCGGTGTCCCCTGGTTCCTCGCTTCGGGTCAGACAGTCGCGGCTACGCGGCCGGCGATCCGGTAGACGTACGCCAGCACTTCCGCGACCGCACGGTAAAACTGGGCCGGAACCTCCTGCCCGACCTCGACCGCTGCGTACAACGCCCGCGCCAAGGGCGGCCGCTGCACGATCGGCACTCCGTGCAGCGCCGCGACCTGCCGGATGCGCTGTGCGAGCAGGTCGGCGCCCTTGGCGATGACGCGCGGAGCACTCATGCTGGTTTCGTCGTAGCGCAGGGCGACGGCGAATTCGGTCGGGTTGGTGACCACCACGTCGGCGCGCGGCACGTCGAGCTGGATGCGCTGCAGCGCGAGTTTCTGCTGGAGCTGCCGGCGGCGGCTCTTGACCAGCGGGTCGCCCTCCATGCGCTTCAGCTCGTCGCGCACCTCCTGTTTGGTCATCTTCAGGCTCTTGTTGAGCTTCCAGCGCTGCACGAAGTAGTCGATCAGCCCGAGGATCAGCAGCACCAGCGCCAGGCGCATGGCGAGCGTGAAGACAAGCTGCCCGATCCGCGCCGCCAGCGGGCCAGGCTCCAGCGCCGCGGTGTTGAGGATTGCCGGCAATTGCCCGGAAACGCTCAACCAGCCGACCGTCGCGATCAGCGCGATCTTGAGCAGCCCCATGCCCGTGCGGATCAGTGAATCGAAGGAAAAAAGCTGCTTCAGCCCGCGCATCGGATCGATGTGGTCCAGCTTCGGCGTGAGCTTCCCGAACGCCAGGACAAAACCCGTCTGTACCACCGCACCGGCCGCCGTCAACAGCAGCAGGATCAGCAGAAACGGCGCCAACAGACGGGCCGCGGTCCGGCCGGAGGCGGATGCCGTGGCTTCGAGCGTCTCGGGCCGGACGTCGCCGGCGTGCTCCAGGCCGCCGATCAGCGCCAACATGCTGGCGAACATCTGGGGACCGAGCCAGTTCAGCAGCACCAGGCCCGTCAACAGCACGATCGCCGCGGTGAGGTCGACGCTGCGCGGCACCTGACCGGCGGCGCGGGCCTCCTCCAGCCGGCGCGGGGTGGGTTGCTCAGTCTTCTCGCTGTCGTCTTCCCAGGCCAAGCGAGTTCCTCACCTTGCCGCAAGCGCCGCGGCTGGCACGGCTGCGCGCAGCAGGCTGTCGACATCGGCCAGTGCTTGTCCCAGCGAGTCGGACATCAAGTCCATCGCGCCGGGCAACGAGATTGCAATGATCAGGAATCCGAAGAGTCCCTTCAGTGTGAAGCCCACGGTCGTCACGTTGAGCTGCGGCACCGTGCGGGCGACGAACCCCAGAGCGACGTTCACGAGCATCATGGTCAGAACCGCCGGCGCTGCGACGCGGACCGCCAGGCTGCTGCCCGTGCCCAGACAATCCAGCGCCAGGTCCAGGGCGTCGCGCCAGGACGCGGCGGAGCTCAGCAGGGGCACGGTTCCAAACGAATCGAGCGTCGCCGAGATGATCGTGCGATGTCCGCCGACGAGCAGAAACAGCACGCTGGACAGTTGTACGTAGAACGCGCTGATGATGTCCGAGTCGACGCCGTTCACCGGGTCCGCGATGCGCCCGTACGCCAGCCCCGACTCCTGGGCGATGAGCGTGCCGGCGGTTTCAATACCGACGAAGATCGCGCGGGCTGCCAGCCCGAGCAGGGCGCCGATCCCGAATTCGCCGCCCAGCGCCAGAGCCAGGCCGATTGCCGTCGAGATCGACTCAGGCGGCCTGCCAGCGAGCGGCGTCATGACCGCGGCCAGCCCGATGACCAGAACGGCCTTAATGCGAACCGGGATCGCCAGCCCGGCGAACACCGGCTGCAACAGGATCAGACCCGCCAGCCGTGCCGCGACCAGTGCAAAGGTCGGCAGGTGCAGAACCAGGTTGAGCAGTTCCAGCGGCACAGATGGCTCCGAACGAGGCCCGTGGCTTACCACTGGCTGAGAATCTGCTGCGTGTATTCGATCAACCGAGTCGCCAGCCACGGCACAAACAGCACCGCCGCCGCGAACATCGCGAAAATCTTCGGCACGATGCTCAGCGTCTGATCCTGAATCTGCGTGATGGTCTGCACGAGACTGATGGTGATTCCGACGACGATGCCGGCGGCCAGAATCGGCGCGCAGATCAAGACCGTCAGCAACAGTGCATCACGGCCGAGGTCGATCGCCGCGGGCATGTCCAGCATGGCTCGCTCCTAGGCTACGCTCGACAGCAGCGCCCCGCCGATCAGCCGCCAGCCGTCGGCCAGCACGAACAGCAGCAGCTTGAACGGCAGCGAGATCAGCACGGGCGGCAGCATCATCATTCCCATCGAGACCAGCACCGTCGCGATCACCATGTCGATGACCAGAAACGGCAGGTAAATGCGAAACCCGATCACAAACGAAGTCTTCAGCTCGCTGAGCAGAAACGCGGGCAGCAGGGCCGTCAGCGGCACGTCTTCGCGCGCCAGGCTTTGGCTTTCGGGCAGCTCGCGGTTGGCCGCGTACTCATACATCATGTAGACGTCGGCCTCGTTGCCCGCCGCTTCGATCTGGTCGAACATGAAGCTGCGAAGCAGGCCGCCGGCGTTGGTGACGGCCGTCATCTGATCGATCTGGTCGTTCAGATACGGGTCGATGGCCTCGGCGCGCATCTTCTCCCAGGTTGGCCCCATTGCCAGGAACGTCAGGAACAGCGCCAGCGCGGTCAGCACCTGCGAGGGGGGTAACGACTGCGTCCCCAGCGCCTGCCGCAGCAGCGCCAGCACGATCAGCATGCGCGCGAAGCACGTGGTCATCAGCACCAGGCTCGGCGCTACCGTCAGCAGCGTCAGCAGAACGAAGATCTGCATCGTCGACGTGACGGACTGGCGGTCGCGCGCCGCCGGCAGCAGCGCGGACA
>CAYOHG010000264.1:0-5421 GCA_964403685.1 uncultured Planctomycetales bacterium | reverse complement strand
AGCCCGGGCTGCGAATCACCACCGCCGGCGGCACCTCGCGCGGCCGCGCACGGCAGAAGGCCAGCATCTCCGCTGGACCACTCTCGCCCAGCCACAGGTGCACGCGCTCGCTAAGGATCAACTCGCGCTGGTCTTCCACGTGCAGCCACGCGGCGACCTGCGCCTCATTCAGCTCCAATACATGAATGCGCGGCGTGAAGGTCACCAGCAGCTTTTGCGTGCCGTCGTGAATCCGCCGCAGCAGGTCGCCGAAACCAAGCCCCTCGAGAAAGAACGGCATGCAGACCGACTGCGGCGATTGCGGCAACAGGTCGAGCCGCGCAATGACGCCGCGCCAGTCGAGTATCGCCGGCAGCCAGCGCCGCGGGCCGCCGGCGCTGCGGCGAGAGAGCAGCCAGTTTCCGTCGCTGGCGCGATGCAGATCCAGCCCGGCCAGCGCCGACAGGTATGTGTTTTTGCGGCCGGCCAGGCCCGGATAGCGTTCGACCAGCGCCGCCCAGTTCGCTTCGAAGACGTCACGCAGTGATTCAAGCGCGACCCGACCGCTCGGCTGAAGCGCGAAGGCCGCCCGCGCCCGTGCCAGTTCGCCGTTTGATCGCACCAGCTCAGGCTGCGCGTCCAGCAACTCGATCGCCACGTCGAACAGCCCGATCCGCGCGAAGGTGGAGACCGCCCGCAGGCGAACCTCAGCATCCTGCGGTTGCTCGACCAGGTGGGCGCTGGCCGCTTGCAGAAACGCGTAGGGGTCGTTCCCGGCGGCCGTGGAAAGCAGCCGCTGCCGAGCATCCGTCGCTTGCACGCACAGCTCCCAGGCCGCAACCAGGATCGCGCAATGCCGATCGCCGCAGGGACTATCGGGTGTTTGGCGGACCAACGACGAGCGGTGGTCGGCGGGCCAGCGGCCACGGGCCTCAGTCCGCACGTCGGCGGGCTCCGATAGAACGGGTGTGCTCAAGAACCGCGCAGAAGCTGCGCCGCGGGCAGCCGACCATGACGCCAATCGAATCGCATGCCGAGACGCCCGCCCTGCTGGTTCTGCATGACCCCGCGGAGCTGAGGTTCGTGCAACAGGTTGCGCCGGCGGCGCTCGCATCAAACGTACTCGCCTTCGACGCCGACGTTCACCTGGAGCTGAAGCGGATCGGTCTCGCCCACCGCACGCCCTGGGATTTCGTCCGCGACGACGAATGGAGCGCAGCCGTCGAGGTCGAGCAGCGCGCCTGGCGCACCTGGCAAACGCTCGGCCGGCTGCCCTGCGACGGACTAGATCTCCTGCAACTCGCCGCGTTTCGCCACGTAAGCTGGATCGCCCGGCTGAGCTGGGCGGCGTACGCACTGGACCGCGTCCTGGAGGAAACCCAGGCTCAACGCGCCATCACCCTGCGGTACGCGCCCGCGCACGGACTCGACCAGCCTCCGCACGTGCGCCAGTTCCCCTTGCTACAGGGCATCCTGCACGGATTGGCCGAACAGCGTGGATTGAGCGTGCAATCGATCGACGCGACCCGCCAGGAGTTGAACGCGGCGGCGCGGCCGGCGCCCCGACCGGCGCGCGATCCGCGGCTCGCCGCAACGATCGATCCCGTCGCAGCCTTGCCCAATCGGCCGTACATACTGCTCTACGGCAACGGCGCGGAGGTCGAGCGGCAATGGCCGCTGGCGGCGGCATTGCAGGCATCGGGCAGGCTCGCCGTTCTCCAGGTCTGCAAGCACGCACCGGAAGTCGCGCTTGCGCGGTTCCGCGCCGCCGGCTGTTTCACGGCGTCCGAAGCACAGCTACTGGGTGACGAGGTCGGGGTTACGCTGGGGGATGCCCCGGCGCGCGCCTTGCAGCGGCTGAGGATGCAGCCGCCGCGCGATCGGGTCATGCGGTCCATCTTCGCCAATCCGCACATCCGATCGCACTTCGAGTTCCTGTTCGGGTTCTATGCCGAGCGCATGGCGTGCCTGGTTCGCGCGTGGCGACGCCTGCTGAGCGCCCGCCCGCCGGCGGCCGTGGTCACGAGCTATCAATGCCCGCTGCTGGACGTGGCGTGCGCGCTGAGAATCCCGACCCTGGTGCTGCCGCACGGATTGATGGTGATCGGTCAGCCGCGCCAGTTCACCAGCCTGCCGAGCGCGGCCCACATCGCGGCGATCAGCGCGCGGCACGCCGACGCGCTCGCAAACCACGGCATCGCGGATGAGCGCATCCACGTCACCGGCGATCCGTGGGCCAGCGCGGTTGCTGCGCATGAGGTCGATCGCGATCCGCACACCATCGCGCAGACGCGGGCGGCGCTGGGCGTCGCACGCCAGCAGCGCGTGGTGTTGCTGTGCACGGGCAGCTACGGAATGGCCTGCAAGCTCGTGGCCCTGCCGTACGTGAACTGGCCCCGGGCGCTGCGCAGCACGGCGCAGCTCGCCTCGATCAGCCGCGGCCGGCCCGAGTGGGTGTTCGCGCTGAAGTGCCACCCGCGCTTCGACTATCCCGCGCTCTACGCGGAAATCAATGCGAATCTGCCCGCGGAAAGCCGCTGGCGCGATGCGACCGGGCAGCGGCTCGCGGCGCTGGTGGCCGCCAGCGACGCGGTTGTCGTAGTCAACTCGTTGACCTCGGCGCTGGTCGAAGCATCGCTGCTGAAGCGGCCCGTGTTGACCTACTTTCCGGGGCTGAACTGGTACGATCCGCGCGAATGGGCCTGCGACGCGTGGCCAAACTTCACGAGCCCAGCCGAGCTGCAAACGGAGCTCGAACGGCTTTTTTCCGACCCGCGGCACTACGCCGACCGCACCGCCCAGACGCGCGCCGCGGCCCACGTCTTTCTCGGCGATCGAGCGGACGAATCGGCGCAACGCGCGGCGGAGTGCATCCTGAGACTCTGCGACCGGCCCCGCCCCGGCGCCAGTATTCGGACGGCCGTCAGCCTCGGTATCTAATTATCCGGGCGGGGGGGCCGGCCGCGACGGCGAGCGACGGTATCGGCCCCTGCACCGTTGCCCGGGCCGCGATCACCGCGCCCGCACCGATCACGCTGCCCCGACCGATGAACGCTTGGGCCGCAATCCACGCGCCGGCGCCGATGCGAACCGGCGAGTGCCGGTACCCCTGCTCCAGGATCGGCTCGGGGCCCTCGTAGCGATGCTCCGACGCGAGGATCGTGCAGTAGCCGGCGATCGCCGTGCCGCGGCCGACGACGACATCCGCCCCGGCGTTGATCACCGTGCCGAGGCCGACCTGCACCGCCGCGCCCAGCTCGATCCGCGCATCGTTGGCGGCCACCAGCCGCACGTTCGTATCCAATGTGACACCGTCGTGCAGAACGATGCGGCCGTTCTCGCGGACTTTCAGGTCCACGCCCGGCATGAGCGTCACATTCGCGCCGATCGTGACGTTGCGCGCCGCGCCATCGATGCGCAGCAGCAACGGGCCGAGCACGCGCAGCCCGCGTCCGCAGCGAATGCCCATGCAACGGAACTTCCAGCGGTAGTACCACGACCACAGTCCGCGCAGCGCGCGCGGCGTTTGCGGCTCCGATCCGGCAAGCTCCACGGCAGCATCGCCGGTGGGATGGGCCTCGGCTGTGCCCGTGTTCGCGACTCGCGCAACCAGAGCAGCCAGCCGAGTGATCGTGTCGATGCTGGTCGGATCGCGCAGCTCCGTAGGCGGAATGCGCACGCCGCACCGCTGTTCGAGCGCGGCCAGCAGCTCTACCAGGCCCAGCGAATCGACCCGTCCGCTGCTAATCAACGCGTCGTCGTCGCGCAGCGCCAGGCTGCCCCCGACCGTCGACCGCGACACGACGGTCCCGACAATCTCCCGAATGGTCTCAAGGCGGCGACTGTCCGTATATGAATCCGCCGGCGTCGCTGGCGCCGGCTGAGCTTCGGCCGTCGGTCGGCTGGATCCATCGAGCGGCGCGGGCTCCGCGGGCCGCGCCAGCTCGCGCAAGTAGCGCGCCCGGTTCATGCCGCGCGAGATTTTTCCCGAGGTGCTCTTGCGCAGCCACATGTGATCCACGATCCGCACGTCGGCCGGCGCTACGTCGAGCGCGCTGCTCACGCGCCGCCGCACCTGCTCAGCCAATTGCACCCGCGCGTGCGGGTCGGACTCGCGAGACTCAGCCAGCACCACCAGCCGCGCGGTTCCATCGCGCGGGTCGGCGACGCCGAACGCGACCACGCGCCCGGCGATCACGCCGCGGACGCTTTCGGCTGCCTGCTCGACGTCCTGCGGGTAGATATTCGTGCCGCGCACAATGACGACATCGTCCTTGCGGCCGATCACAAACACGTGCCCGTCGGCCATGTAACCCAGGTCGCCCGTGCGATACTCGCCATCCACCAGCGCTGCGCGCGTAGCCTGCGGATTGCCGTGATAGGCCGAGAATAAACAGGGTGAGCGGACCGCCAACTCTCCCACGACGCGCTCGCCGGCGGGCGCGCCGTCGGCCGAAAGCACTCGCACGTGCGTGTCCGGGAGCGGTCGTCCCGAGCTCAGCAGGCACCGCGCGCTCGGATGATCCGCCGCGACGGGCCGGGCGCATTGCTCCTGCGCCAGCGCGGCGGCGTCGATGCAGTCGCTGGCCACGCCGGAACCGATGCCACTGGTGACGGCGAACGTGTTTTCGGCCATCGCGTACGCGGCCGCCAGGCACTCGGCGCGTAGCCCACAGGGGCCAAAGCGCTCGCGGAAGCGCTGCACGCTCTCGGGCAGGATCGGCTCGGAGCAGTTCACCACCGCCCGCAGCGACGAAAGGTCGAGCGCGGCGCGTTCGTGCCCGCGGACCGCGCGCGCCAGGAAACTGAAGGCGAAGTTCGGCAGCCAGGTCAGCGTGCAGCGCCGCCGCGAAATCTCCTCCAGCAGCGCCACCGGCCGCCGGACCCACTCAAACGGGCACAGCGCCACCAGCGGCACGCGATGCACCAGCGGCAGCAGCAGGCAGCCGATCAGCCCCATGTCGTGATACAGCGGCAGCCAACTGGCGATTCGATCGTCGGCCCGCAGGCCGATCGCACCGGCGTACGCATCGACCTGCCAAAGCAGCGCGCGGTGCGTGATCGCGACGCCCTTCCGGGCTCCGGTTGTGCCCGAGGAGTATTGCAGGAAGGCCACATCATCCGGTTGGGGCGTGTGCGCGACGACAACATCCGGCCGCTCGCGCGGCGCGGAGCGCAGCTCGTGAATGCTCAGCCAGCGCTGCGCAAACGCGCCGCGCGCATGCGCTCGCAGGATCGCCGGCTCGCTCAAGACGCAAGCCGGATCGGCGTTCTCCAGCAGCGCATCCAACTGGCGGCGATAGTCGTCCCCGGCCACCTTGGGCGACGGCGGCGCGGCCACGCAGGGAACCAGCCCGGTCAGCAGCGCCGCCGCAAACGCCGTGTAGAGCGCCCGCGAGTGACTCAGCACGAGAACGACGCGCTGCCCGGGTGTCAGGCCGC
>CAYOHG010000263.1:0-5455 GCA_964403685.1 uncultured Planctomycetales bacterium | reverse complement strand
CTCGCGCACTGAAGGCTAGTCGACTGGACCTGCTGGAATCGCCCGTGATCGCGCCGCTGGCGGATTCCACCGCGCGGCTGGCACGCTGCGCCGCGCGGCTGCGCCCGCCGCGCCGCGTTCGTCGCCGGCCGCCGGCACAAACGGTAGAATCTGTCGCTGGCCGGCGCGATGGAAGTTCTCCCGCAAGATCGCGCAGCGCAACAAGTGGCGATAGAGACCGTGAACCCAGGCTTTCGACCGGTAGACCGTCGCTTCGCGCTGCCCGGTCGAGTGGCGCTGGGTTTGCTCCTGGCGACCCTGGCCTCGGCCGCCGGCTGGAGCAATCTCGACGCCGACTGGATCGCCGGCGATGAGTACCTGTTCCTGGTTCACAATCCCGATGTCACTGGCGAGGGTGCTTCGGCGCCCCTGGGCGATCGGCTCGTGTCGATCTTCCTGCACGCCCACGGCGACCTTTACCAACCGATCCCGATCGCCACCTACGCCCTGGAATGGAGCCTGTGGGGCGCCGACCGCGTGCGCGGCATCCGCCGAACGGATGTCCTTCTGCACGCACTGAACACGGTCCTGCTCTGGCTCGCGATCGAGCGACTGCTGCGGCGTCTATCGCCGACCGGGGGTTCCGGCAGCGACTCCCCACCGGCACATCTGCTGGCCGCCAGCGTTGCGGCGCTCTGGGCGCTGCACCCGGCGCTGGCGCCCGCGTACGCGGCGGACATGGGGCGCACGCATCTTCTCTCGGCCGGCTTCGCGCTCGGATCGCTGCTGTTTCACCTGCGCGCGATCGACAGCCGCGGGGCTGGTGACTTCTCGGGCGGCATGCTCATGCTGGCAGGCGCGATGCTCTGCAAGCCGCTGGCTGGCTGGTTCCTGCTGGTTTTCGCGCTGGAGGCCGCGATACTCGGGCCGCAAGCGGCGCTCCGCAGCCCGCGATTCTGGCTGACCACGCTGCTGTGCGGCGGCTTCGCTGCGCTGACGCTGGCGACTTCCCGGCAGGCGGGCATTCTCGAAGACGTCGAGATCGCGCTTTTCGGCGACCCGCTCACGCGCAGTCTGCTGGGTGCATGGCTTTACCTCTCGCACCTGATGTGGCCAATCGGACTTTCCACCTGGTACCCGCCGGACATCCGCACCAATTGGTCGTCGCCGCTGGTCTGGGCGGGCGCATGCTTCGTGCTCGCGAGCGTTGCAACGACCGGGTGGTCGGCGGGCCGTTCGCGATTGCGCGGCGTGGCGATCGGGGTCGTTTGGTTCTGGGCCGGTTTGCTGCCGGTGATCGGCCTGGTCGGCGCCCGCGTCGCCGCCGCTCAGGATCGCTACCTTTATGTCCCGGCGATGGGAGCGGCTCTGGCACTGGCTTTCGTGTTGCGAGCCGCACTCGACGGTCGAGCGGTCGCGCCGGCGGGACCGCGGACCGGTCGTTGGAAAGGCCTGCTGTTGGGCGCGCCGGGGCTGATCGGCCTGCTGCTGCTCCCCGTCACGCGCGCCGACGCACACGACGCCCGGATCACGCTTCGGCGAGCACAGCGCTCCGCCACCCTGGACCCCGACGACCCACGTCGGATTGAGTTTGTTGCGATCGCGTATCGCTTCCATCAATTCCACCCAGCAGCCCGGCCGCCCGGTCAGCCTGGCCCCGACTACGCGACACTCTCCCTGGCTTGCCTGCGGGAGGCCGTCGAAGCCGCCGAGCAATTCCCGCGCTATTTCCGCGACGAAGCCGACCGGGCGGCGTTCCATCGGCGGATTTCATTCCGGCTGACCGAGTATGGCGCGTACGAAGATGCCCTGCGGCAGGCGCTGCGCGCCGCCGACTTCGAACTGGACCACCCGCGCACGCTGACGCGTCTGGCGCACGCCTACCGGCACCTGCACCGCTGGGAAGATGCCCGACTGACCTACGAGCGCCTGGCTGAGCACATGCCGGATGACCCCGAGCAGGTCGGCCTGCGCTGGACGGAGTACGGCGATCTGCTCTTAAACGTGTATGAGCGGCCGGACCTGGCTGAGGCCAAGTACCTGCAAGCGCTGAGCACAGGGAGGTCGTCGTACCGCGTGGAGCTGGGCCTGGCGCGCATCGACGTCCTGATGCATGACGGAATGAAGGGATTCGTGTGGGGAATGTCGCGGCTCGAACAGGATCCCGAAGACCTGGAGGCATCCCTGGTCGTCGCGTTGTATCACCTTCGCAAACAGCAATGGCCCGAAGCGCGCGGCGCTTACGCCTACGTGCTGGACCGCAACCCGATCGAGTATGAGGCCCTGCGCGGATTCCTGGTCGCTTGCATTCATACCGGCGACTGGGAATACACCGTCACATCCTGGCGCCGTGCCGTGGAGCAGGAACCGTCCAACCCGGTCTTCCGCTCGTTCCTTGTGTTGACCCTGGCCTGCACCGGCGACGCCGGCGCACGCGCGGCGGGGGAAGCGCTGCTCGCGGACGATCCGCGCAACCAACTGGCGGCGTTTGCTCTGGCGCTCGACGAGTTGCGCGCCGGACGCGTCGACGAATCCATCGTTTGGGCACGGCGAGCCGGTGCTGGCACCGAACTGCCGCGCGGCAACGCGCTGGCGCGGGCGGCGGAGTGGCTGGAGCGGGTGGCCGAGCGTGAATCGCTCTCTCCCGAGCATCGTCTCGTGCGTGCGGTTTTGCTGGCCGGCTGCGGGCGGCGGGAGGAGGCTGGCGCGCTGCTGGCAGAGTATCGCGCACTTCCGCGCGACGCGCGCTGGGAGGTGCTTCTGGGATCGCTCACGGAGGAGTTTGAACCCGCGAACAGCCGGCCATGAAAGAATCTCGCGGACTTCGGCGCAGAATTCCTGATTTTTGGTTGAATCTGCCCGTAACTGGAGTATACTCAAGGTGTAGAGCTAAGTGACGGAATAGCGTCCGATAGATGCGACCGCCGTAACTTACTCTGCGGAAAAGAGTTGCTTCCACTCGCTGCGGCACCCTGAGACCGCGCCAATACCCAACGGGTGCCGCACGCCTTTTTTCTGCCATCGCAAGTTCGTATTTTGTCAGCAATACTTCCCGGGTCGCTCTGCGCGCCGCCGGGACGACCCAAGCCGCCGACGATCAGAGCCTCGATCGCCAGGTCCACTCCGACTGCTTTTCCAATCCCATGCCACCAGACCAGGCCTTCAGCTCAGCGCACGCCGGCCGGCGTGGCGTGCAACCTGCGGCGTCAGGTTCTCGCGTATCATCCCTCGCACGGCGCGGCCGGCTGGAGGCTGCATCCCGCACGAGAGGAGCCGGATCGACCGCGCTGACCTCAAAGCTCTGCCGCCGAGGCGTGATTGATGACTTCGCCGGCCGTTCAGCCGCGGTACTACTTTGACAATGCCGCCACTTCGTTTCCCAAGCCGCCTGGCATCGGGGAGGTTCTGCGCCGACAGATCGAGTGTTGCGGAGCCAGCGCCGGCCGCGGCGCCTATCGCGAGGCCATCGACGCCGGTCGCATGCTGGAGCGAACCCGTGCCGCCGTCCGGCGCGTGCTCGGATGCTCACCGGACGATGGTGTGATCTTCACGCTGAACGGGACCGACGCGCTGAACCTGGCGATCAAGTCGCTGATCGGCCGGATGGACCACGTCGTAACTACGACCCTCGATCACAACTCCGTCCTGCGGCCACTGCACGCACTGCACCAGCAAGCCGCCGTCGCGGTAACACACGTCCGGCCAGCCTCGCCGAGCACGCGCCTGCGACCGGAGCAGGTTCGTGACTCGCTGCGGCCCGAGACGCGCCTGGTGGTCGTCAACCACGCCAGCAACGTCACCGGCGTCCTCCAGCCGATCGCGGAGATCGGCGAAATCTGTCGCGAGCGCGGCGTCCTGTTCCTGGTCGACGCGGCCCAGTCCGCTGGGCACGTACCGATCGACTTCTCACGCCTGCCGATCGACCTGCTGGCATGCCCCGGCCATAAGGGGTTGCTGGGACCGCTGGGCACCGGCGTTCTGATCGTTCGGCCTGAGGTCGCCGCCCGCATGCGCACCGTTCGCGAAGGCGGCACCGGCTCGGCCAGCGAGAATCTGGAGCAGCCGGCGAGCCTGCCGGACAAGTTCGAAGCCGGCAGCCACAACGCGCTCGGTCTGGCCGGCCTGCTGGTCGCGCTGGAATGGATCGAGCAGCATGGCATCGCGGCGCTGCGAGCCGAGGAGCTGCGGGTGAATGCTCGACTGCTCGACTCACTTCTGGCCACGCCGCGGCTGACCCTCTTTGGCCCGCGGCGGGCCGACGAGCGCGTCGGCGTGTTCAGCATTCGAATCGAGGGGCTGGAACCGGCCGACCTGTCGGCCCTGTTGGAGGAACCGCACGGGATTCTGACCCGCAGCGGATTGCATTGTGCCCCGCTGGCGCACGAGACCATCGGCACGCTGAATAGCGGGGGAACGACACGGCTGTCACTGGGACCATTCCTCGGCGACGAGGCCATCGCCGCCGCGATCAGCGCCATTCGGGAGATCGCAGCGGGAGAGTGATGGATTGGCGCCGCAAGGCGCCGCGAAAACTCGCGTAACGCCGGGTTCAACGCGACGGCGCGCGGGGCACACGCTTCATCGTTGCGTTCAGGCCAGCGCTGGGGCTACGGCGTAGTGCCGGAAATGGCCTGGTCCACCAGGTCGGCCAGGACCGAGCTGAGCAAGCCGCCGATCACATTCTGTACCAGGAGCTGGGTGGCCAGGACGGCGCAACTGGCCGTCTGGAACACGACGGCGCCGGTCAGGAGCAGGGCTACGATCTTGTTGCGATTCAACATTCGACGATCTCCGGGGAATCCTGTCCGACGATCTCGCCGCCCATGATTCGGCGGTAACTATAGCCGCCGCCGCCCCAGCGGCAAGCGCTGGGCACGCGGCCGCGGCTGCAACCGCGGCTTGCATCGAGCGACCCGGCGCATACCATGTCAGCATCGTATGATGCCGCGCGCCACACCGGTTCCGGATGGCTCCTCAATCGCGGTGGCGAGCGACACGCCGCCGCCTCATTCTGTCTCGCACCAGCCGCCCGGCGCCGCCTCCCACAGCTTGGGCAGTCGCCGACGCAGACCCGTCATTCTCGCGATCCTCCTGGCCGGAACGGCGGCGGGTCTGTTCTGGCTGTTGCTCACGGCGCCGATGGTGACGGGCGACGCGGCGCAAGCGGTCGTTGCGCCCGGTGAATCCGGCGGCGGAGCGATGGAATACCGCGGCATGGCCATTCAGGTGAACGACTCCTCGCTGGAGAGGTACCTGCGGCTGGTCGGCGAGATTCGCGACTTCGGAGCCGACACGGTGCTGCTCAGCAGCGCCGGGTACATGGAGCACGCCCGAGCGCAAGCGATCTTCATCGAGGCCCGCAAGACGCTCGCATCGGCCGACTTCGTCGACCTGCTGAAAGAATGCCGGCGAATCGGCCTGAAACCCATCGTCATGCCGATCGTGCTGCTGAAGCACCCGCGCGGCAGTGAATGGC
>CAYOHG010000262.1:0-5459 GCA_964403685.1 uncultured Planctomycetales bacterium | reverse complement strand
CCGGAAGCACTGGCCGAAGAAGGGCTGCTGGAGCTGGCCGGCACGCGGCCGCTTGCGCAGGCGCCGCGCGAGATTCTCGACGTCGCCGAGTTTGCCTGGCCGCTGATCAAGCAGATTGCAGCGATGGACATCGGGCAGTCGATCGCGGTCAAGGAGCGCGAGGTCATTGCCGTCGAGGCGATCGAAGGCACCGACCGGTTGATCGAGCGAGCCGGGCAGCTTTGTCCGGCCGGCGGCTGGACGCTCGTGAAAGTCGCGAAACCGAATCAGGACATGCGCTTTGACGTGCCGACCGTCGGCGCGCAGACGATCGAAAACCTGCACCGGTCCCGCGCAGCGGCGCTCGTGGTGGAAGCGGGCAAGACGATCCTGCTGGAGCGCGAAGCGCTGTTGCGGCGCGCGGCACAGCTTGGCATCCAGGTCGTCGGGCGCCGCTGAAATCAGCGCCGATGCCGTGCCTTTCAGCGTTCATCGATCAGCGCGCGCGGCCAGGGCCTTCGGCCCGTGCCCGCCAGCAGTCCCGCGGCCGTCCCGAGAAACAGCACGCCGGAGCCGCCGGCCGAGACGAACGGCAGCGAGATGCCTTTGGTGGGCACGCTGTCGGTCACAACGGCGATATTGAAGGCGGCTTGCAAACAGATCATCAGCGTCATGCCCGTGGCCAGCAGCCGGCCCATCGGGTCGAGCGCGCGGATCGCGATCCAGCCGCCCCGCGCCAGCAGGATCAGAAACAGCGCTACCACCACCAGTCCGCCGATGATGCCCAGCTCCTCGCACACGATCGCGAAGACGAAGTCGTTGTTGTCCTGGGGCAGATAGCCGTATTTCTGCACGCCGGCGCCCAGCCCGCGTCCCCACCAGCCGCCGGAGGCGATCGCGATCAGCGACTGGGTCACCTGATAGCCGGCCCCGGCCGGATCGGGCTGGTCGCTGAAGAACGTTGCGAGCCGTTGCAGGCGGTACGGTTTCAGAATCAGCAGCCCGAAGCCGCCGGCCAACCCCAGCCCGACCAGTCCCAGCAGGTGGGCGAAGCGCGCTCCCGCCGCGAACAGCATGAAGAGCGTGGTTGCGCCCATCAGGGCGGCGGTGCCGTAGTCCTCCAGGCCGGTCAGGCCGATGAGGATGGTGCTGCCCAGCAGCACGGGCAGGAAACCGTGCCGTAGCGAGCGCAGATTTATGCCCGGCCGCGAGAGCATCCCGGCCAGCCAGATGACCAGCGTCAGTTTGGCCAGTTCGGAAGGCTGAAAGCTCAGCGGCAGCGCCCCGCGCAGCACGTAGATCGAGCGCTGGGCGCCGAGCGACTCGCTGCCGATGCCGGGAACCAGCACGGCGACGAGCGCCGCCAGCGCCAGCGCGTAGAGCCCGACCGAAAGGTAATTCCGGCCGCGCGCCGGCCAGGCCAGCAGGCGGTAATCGAGGCGGGAAGCGACGATCATCGCCACGAATCCGACGACCGCGAAGACGGTCTGGCGCAACGGCGTGGTCCACCAGCGCCGCAGGTCGAGTTGTGTTCCTTCCAGCCCGACCGAGGCGGACAGCACCATGACGGCCCCGAGCAGCATCAGCGTGCCGACTACGAACACCACCCAGCCGTCACACACGCGCGTCAGTGCGGCCGGGCACGGCGGATCGAGGGTCAGCCGCCCGGAACTGCTTAGCGTGCTCATTCCGGGCCTCCTGCTAGCGCAACTTGATGGTGGCCAGCGCGAACGCCGCGAATAGCGCCGCCACCAGCCAGAAGCGCGTTACGGTCTGCGTCTCGGTCCAGCCGCCCAGGTGAAAGTGATGATGCAGCGGCGCGCAGCGGAAGAACCGCTTGCCGCCGGTGGAGCGGAAGTAGTAGATCTGGATCAGCACCGAGAGCGCCTCGATGACGAACACGCCGCCGACCAGGAAAAGCATCAGCTCGAGCCGCGTGACAATGGCCACATAGCCGATCAGGCCGCCGAGCGGCAGTGAACCGGTGTCGCCCATGAAGACCTGGGCCGGATAGGCGTTGTACCACAGGAAGCCGAGACAGGCGCCGACCACGGCCCCGCACAGCACCGACAGTTCACTGGCCCCGTGAATGTGAAAGAACAGCAGTTGCCGGGAGATGTCCTCGGTTCCCACCACGTACGCCAGCACCATGAACGCGAACGCCGTCAGGATCATGCAGCCGCTGGCCAGCCCGTCCATCCCGTCGGTCAGGTTGACCGCGTTGGACGTGCCGGCGATCACGACGACGGCGATGAGCGCGAAGACCGGCGGGGCCAGCGTAATACCCGGCTTGTAAAACGGCACGCTCAGCACGTTGTAGAACGGGCTGTACACGGCGTCGACGTCCAGCCAGCGGGCGATCACCAGATTGCCTTCGCCGGTGCGGAGGATGAAGACGGCCAGCAGAGCGCCCAGACCGACCTGAAAGACCAGCTTTTCCCACAGTCGCAGGCCGTCGCGCGTGCCGCTGCGCCGCGCCGCGGTAAGTTTCAGCCAGTCGTCCACCCCGCCGAGCGCGGCCAGCCAGACGACGCAGAAAAGCCCCATGCGCACGTAGAAGCTGGAAAGGTCGGCCAGCAGCAGCGCCGCGACGAGAATGGCCGCGACGATCAGCAGCCCGCCCATGGTGGGCGTGTTTTTCTTGTCCTGCATGAGCTTGTTCAGCTCGGCATGATCGAACTCGGGGCGGTCACCCAGCTTGAGTTTGACCAGCAGGCGGATGACGCGCGGCCCGGCCAGCCACACGATTCCGAAGGCCAGGATCACCGCCAGGGCGCCGCGAAACAGCGGGCTGGCGTAGGCGTAGCCCGTGTTGCCCTGCGCCAGCCAGTAGAAGAAGTGATACAGCATGGCTCAGCTTGTGCCCGTTGCTGCCGTCGGCGTCTGCAAGCGCTCGATCGCGCGCTCCAGCCCGACCGCCCGCGACGCCTTGACCAGCACCACGTCACCGGAGCGAAGCTCACCCAGGAGCCACTCGCCGGCCTCCGCGGCACTGTCGCAACGGATGACCCGCGCCGCCGCGGTCGTGGAAAATCCCGCCAGCATCGGCTCGGCCGCCGCCCCGACCAGCAGCAGCGCGTCGATCGCACCTTGAGCGGCCCTCCGGCCGATGCGCGCGTGCGCCTCGGCGGCGCGAGCGCCCAGTTCGCGCATCTCGCCGAGCACCGCGACGCGGCGTTTCGCCGGCCAGCGCTCCAGCGTTTCGATCGCCGCCAGCATGCTGCTGGGGTTGGCGTTGTAGGCGTCGTTGAGAATCGTGGCCCCGTTGTGGCTCAGCACCTGCATGCGCATCGGCGGCGGCTGGAACTCGGCCAGGCGTTCGGCGGCCTCGGCGTGCTCCAGGCCCAGACGCCGCGCCACGGCGACTGCCCCCGCCGCGTTCAGCGCGTTGTGCTCGCCCGGCATCGGCAGGCGATACTCGAAGCGCTGGTTGATGCGGAAGTGCAGCCAGGGCGGGTCGAATCGAATCGCGTCCACCCGCAGGTCGGCGCTGGCCGCTCGCCCGAACGTCACCCGGCGGCCGCGGTAGTGATCCAGGTGCGGCGTCAGCAGCGGCGAGTCGACGTTGACGATCGCCAGCGCGTCCTCGCTCAGGACGTCGAGGACGGAGCACTCCTCGGCCGCGACGCCCTCGAGGCTGCCAAGGCCTTCGAGGTGCTCCTCTCCGATCGACACCAGCAGCGCCAGGTCGGGTTGTGCCAGTCGCGCCAGCGCTGCAACCTCTCCGGGCGCGTTCGTGCCGATCTCGACGACCAGGTAGTCATCTCCCGCCTGCGCCGACAGCAGCGTCAGCGGCACCCCGATCGCGTTGTTGAAGCTCCGGGGAGAAGCGCGCCCGCGCAGCCGCCCCGAAAGCACCGCATCGATCATGGCCTTGGTCGTCGTCTTGCCGTTGCTTCCCAGCACCGCGATGACCGTGGCGGATAGCTGCTGGCGATGATACGCGCCCAGGCGTCCGAGCGCCGCGAGCGGTTCCTCGACGGCCATGAGCGCGCCGGCCGCGTCGGGGCCGAGCGCGGCCGAAACGGCCTGCCGCACATCGTCGAGCCGCTGCTGCGATACGACCGCCGCCACCGCTCCGCGGCGCAGCGCGTCGGCGGCAAAGCGATGACCATCGAAGTTCTCGCCGGACAAGGCGACAAACAGCTCTCCCGGCTGCACGGTGCGCGAGTCGGTGGATACGCCGACGGCGTTGCCGGCCGGCGGCGGCGCGCCCGACCGTCCGCCGATGGCCCGGAAAATCTCGCTGAGCGAAAGTCGAATCACGCGCCTACGCGGCCCCGACCCGGTCCGAGTGCAGCTCGGCTGCGGCCTGGATGGCCACCTCCACGTCGTCGAAATGCAACCGCTGACTGCCGACGATCTGGTAGTCTTCGTGACCCTTGCCCGCGATCAGCACCACGTCACCCCGCTGGGCAGTCGCCAGCAGGCCGTGAATCGCGCGACGGCGATCGGGCTCCACCGCTACACGGCGGCGCGCGTCGGGTTCGAAGCCGGCCATGATCTCGGCGATGATCGCCTGCGGATCCTCGCCGCGCGGGTTGTCGCTCGTGACGATGATCGCATCCGCAAAGGTCGCGGCAGCCTGCGCCATCTTCGGCCGCTTGCCCCGGTCGCGGTCCCCGCCGCAGCCGAACAATACCAGCAGCCGGCGGCGCGCCAGTCCGCGCAGCACGCCGCAGACGTTCCGCAGCGCGTCGTCGGTGTGGGCGTAGTCGACGAAGACGTCGACATCGCCGACGCAAGGCACACGTTGCAGCCGGCCGGGAATGGTGCGGACGCCGGCCAGCCCGCTCTCGATCGCTTCGGCCGGTACGCCGATGGCGTGGCACAGCCCGATCGCGGTCAGCGCGTTGTACACATTATGTTTCCCGACCAGCGCGTTCTCCAGCACCAGGTCGCGCCCTTCGATGCGGGCGCGATAGAGCGTGCCGTCGATCGTGCTGCGCTTGATCGTCGCCGAGATGTCCGCCTTTCCGTCGATCGACACCCTCAACACGCGCGCTCGACATTCACGCAGCATGCGCGCGTAGGCCGGATCGTCGGCGTTCACCACCGCGACCGCGCCGGGATCGAGGCCGGCGAACAGCCGCGCCTTCGCGTCGGCGTAGGCTTCCATCGTCTGGTGGTAATCGAGGTGATCCTGCGTGAGGTTGGTAAATGCCGCCGCGTCAAAGCGCAGGCCGTCAACGCGACGTTGCTCGAGCGCGTGGCTGGAAACCTCCATCACCGCGGCCGTCGCGCCCGCCCCCGCGCACTCGCGCAGCAGGCCGCACAGTTGCAGCGGTCCGGGCGTGGTCATGTCGGCCGTAACGCTGCGGGAGCACAGGTCGTATTGCACCGTGCCGAGCATCCCGCAGCGCTGGCCCGCGGCCCGCAGGATCGATCGCACCATGTGGGCCGTCGTGCTCTTGCCGTTTGTGCCGGTGACGCCCAGCAGCTTGAGGCCGAACGAGGTGGGCGACTGACCTGCGTGCCAG
>CAYOHG010000261.1:0-5496 GCA_964403685.1 uncultured Planctomycetales bacterium | reverse complement strand
CTGCGGCGGAATGAAGAACGCCGCTCCCGGTGAAGCCGCGAAGGTGTCGAACGACTTGGTGGTCGTGTCGGTGTCCGGCAGGAACGGCACATTCAGGTTGCCCGGCACGCCGCCGAAGTTGGTCTCGTCGCTGGCATGCCAGATCTGACCGAGGGCCGGAGCGACCACGTCGATCGAGTACTCCGAGCCGGTCCAGTCGCTGACGGCCAGATTGGTGTTAACCACCATGTCGAAGGTGTGGTGGGTCGAGTTCCGCTCGAAGGTGCCGATGTCGGCGCCGCCGGTCGGAGCGGTGTTGTTCTTGTTGAAGGTGGTGAGCTGGGTGCAGACGTTGACCGTCAACGCCGCTGCGCCGCTGAGCACGTCGCACGTGCCCGCGGTGACGCGGCAGTCATAACTGCCGACATCCGAGAAATCGACGTTGGCGATCGTCAGGGTCGCGCTGGTTGCGCCGCTGATGTCGCCGCCGTTGTTCAGGTTTACGCCATCCTTGCGCCAACGGTACGTCGGGCTGGGGATGTCGGTGGTGATGCTGAACACGGCCGTCTCGCCGGCGCACTTGTCCTGCGGAGCCGGATCGCTGGTGATCGTGCCGCCGCAGGTGGTCAGGCAGGTCCGCGAGTTGCGATGAGCCGTAATCTGGCTGATCGACCCGGCCGAGAAGATGTTGGCGCAGGTGATGTACGGGTTCATCGTGTACGGCGGGTTGTCGCAGGTGCAGTGCGACGCACCCCAGAGGTGCCCGCACTCGTGCGCGACCAGGTCGGTTGCGCACGACAGGCTGCCGCAGCACTCAGCCTGCGACAGGCAGTAAGCGCTGCTGGTGCAGATGCCGCCGATCGTCCAGGCGATGCCGATCACGCCGCCGTTGATGTTCTTGTTGGTGAACAGATGCGCCAGGTCGCGGGTGATGCCACCCTGGTTGTTGAGCCATTCCGTGCGGAACTGGCTCAGCAGCGTCGACGGATCCGTCGAGCTGTAAGGGTCGGGCTCCGCGGTGCGAACGATGATCGCGGTGATCACGTGCGTGATCTGCACGTCGCGCTCGTACTGCACATTCACCTGGTTGATGATGGTGTTGACGCGGTTCTGCACGCCCGACACCGAGCCCCAGCGGTTGTAGTATTCGACGTCCGCGTCGCAGCCGAGCTGCGCGGTGTAGATCGTCGTGCGCGTGCCGCCCATGTCGCTGTCGTATTCCTGGTGGTCGAGCACCTCGTGCGCGTCGCCATGCGCATCGGTCGTTGCGCACAGGCCGTTGTTCGGCAAAACGTCCGACTGGCGGTAGACAACGTACTCGTTCAGCTCCGCGCTCGGATCGACGCTGGCCAGCGGCTGGACCCAGATTCGCTCGCCATCGCCGCGGATGAAGGAGCCGTGCAACCCGTCATCCATGATCGAGGCGGCCGCCGCACTCGCGTCGTCTCCCACGATCACGCCGCGCAGTGTGCTTTCGATGGTGACGTCGCCGGGGGTGTACGACCCATCGGCGCCCTGCACCAGAACCTGGTAGCCCGGCGCGCGAACCGTCGCGGGGTTCAGCTCGAGGGTGTAGTCGACGCCGTCGAACGGCACGACCACGGTCTGCGCCACGCCCGGAGTCCAATCCACGTCCAGCGTCACGATCTGGCTGCCGCGGATGTTGAGCAGGCTGTTCACCTCGCTCGAAACGCGGTCAGCTCCGCCCGGAGCGACCTGCGCGAAGGCGCTTCCGCCGACCATCAGCCCGCCCAGCAGGCCGATTCCCGCGCGAAGCCAGCGTGTCGTTGCCCGATGCGATTCTCTCATCAACATGCTTCACTCCCAGGTGTGTGCCGCTGCTCGCTGCGGCGTGCCTTGAACCCAGAAACTCACCGTCGCGCCCCGCGCTCCGCGCGGTTCGCTATGCCGTGGATCAGACTTCGCGCTCGCGTCGGCCCCCCTGGCGCACTCGCAATGCGCTACCGGATGCAGGCGTGTCGGGCGCCATGCCGAACCGGCACAACGGGGTATTCTGACGGATGAACCGTCCGGCGAAAGGATCGCGAAGCGGCTCGCGCAGTGTTCAGAATATATGGAAATGGCGTCCGGGTCAACAGGTGCGTTTTTCGTCGTTGCCGGATCCTCGCGAACGACGCGATTCTCGGACGTGATCGGCGATTGCGCTCGCGGCAGCGATCACCGCGCGAGGGGCGGAATCACTCCCGCTCGCAAGGCGCCCCCAGGCCGGCCAAACGGAGACTATCGCGGCTGCTCCCGCTCCGGTGTTTCGGCGCGGGCTACCGTATCCGCCGGGGAACTGCTCGCCGGCGGCGCCAGCTTGTCGCGCTCCTTCGGTCCGCCCGGCTCGCCGTCGTTTCGCTTGATCTCGTCATCCACTTCGCGCAGCCCGCGCTTGAATTCGTTGAACGCGCGGCCCAGCGAGCGCGCAACCTCCGGCAAGCGGTTGCCGAACAGCAGCAGGGCCACGACGAAGATCACCAGAAGATGGCTGGGACTGCTCAGGTTGATAAATGCCAGCATCGAGATTCCTCGGGCAGCCGTGCGACGCGGCCATCGTCGATGGGCCGGCGGTGTAACCGCTCATTGGCCCGTATGATACTACCACAACACAAGCCATGACAAACCGCCTGCTGGACTTTCTGCGGGTCGACGACGTACCGCGGCTGGCCCGGCCGAACTACCGTCGCGAGTTCGCCCACCTGGCCCTCTGGGGCGTGGTCGTCGGGGCGCTGGACGGAACCATCGCAGGCGTCGTCGCCAAAAAGACCTTCGGGGCCTCGGACACACTGACGACCCTGATCTGGTCGCTGCCGATCGTCGCCAACGTTCTCAACCTGGCGTGGGGAGTCGCCCTTCAGACCGTTCGCAAGCGCCAAACGTACCTCTTTCTGGCCGGGGCGTTGCTGCTCTGCGTCGCCAGCGTCGCTCTGACACCGGCCACCTGGCAGCGCTGGGGGGCGATCCTCTTCGCCGCTCAGGTCGGCCTGATGAACGTGTGTCTTTCCGGGTTGCTGACGCTGCGATCGACCATCTGGCGCGTCAACTATCCCGCCAGCCACCGCGCCCGAATCACCTCGCGCCTGCTGACGCTGCGCTGGCTGGTCGCGCTGCTCAGCGGCGTCATTGCCACGGCATTGTTCGACCGCGACCCGCTGCTGTACCGCTTCGTCTATCCCGTCACCGCAATCGTGGGGGCCGCGTCCCTGCTCCCGATCCGCCGGGTGCGCGTCCGCGGCGAGCGCGCCGAGCTGCGGCGGATCGTTCGCGACCGCCAGGAGCGCGCCTCGGGACGTGCCGGTGGCTGGTGGCCTGCGCTGTCCGACGCGCTGGCCATCCTGCATCGCGATCGGCCGTTCGCCGTCTACATGATCGGGCAGTTCTGCCTGGGCTCCGCCAACTTCTTCGTCGACGGCATTCTCATCAGCTTGCTCTCGGGCACCCTGGGGCTAGGCTACCTGCACGCCAGTGCGCTAATCACGTTCGTCCCGACGATGGTGATGCTGCTCACGCTCGCGACCTGGTCACGCTACCTCGACCGCCACGGCGTCATCCGCTTCCGCGTGGTCAACACGCAGATCTGGCTCGCGTCCTACGTCGGCATCACATTGGCGTTCTACGTGCTGCAATTCGCCTGGGTTGGAGCATTCGCGCTCGGCTACGGCGTCTTCCTGATCGGGCGGCTGTTCAATGGCGTCGCCCGCGGCGGCGGCACGCTGGCCTGGTCGATCGGCCATCTCGACTTCGCCTCCGACGACCAGGCTGAGCTTTACATGGGCATTCACGTCGCTCTTACCGGCGTTCGGGGGCTGATTATGCCCTTGGCGGGTTCGCTGGCTTATCAGACCATGGGTAACCACTCGTTCCTTCTGGGGATTGTGCTCTGTGCCGCCGCCCTGCGGACTTTCGCATGGTTGGCCGGCACGACCGGCGACGCGCGCGCGAGCAGCACACCATCGGCGACCGCGCCGTGACCTGATCGGATTCCGCCGGCGGGCCACCGGGTCGGCGCCGCCGAATTCACACAGACTTAGCGCTGGAGTCGTTGCGGGACGCGGGTCGGTTGTTACACTGTGCGCCACAGGAGGAGGAGCATCGCGACGCCCGGTCCCATCACAGGGCGGAGCCATCCCTCCGGTTCGGCGGAAAGTTCCGGTTCGCGTGGTCGGCTCCCTGCACCGACGTGGTGCAACGTGCGCGAACGAGTAACTCCCTTCGGAGGAGGAGAGAACATGAAGTTGTTCCTTGCCAGCACTGCCCTTCTGGCCTGCGCCGCGTCGGCGCTGGCCGCCGATGTCGGGTTCGTCGATTTCGACGGCACCGAGACCGGCCTGACTGCGTACTCGAATCCGGTCTACACCTACAGCGGCACCGGTCTCGGCACCGACGCCGGCCAGGTCACCCCCCCCACCGCCAGCACCCTTTGGGTCGCCGGCGACTCGTTCTGGCCCATGGATCGTGCCAACGTCGGCCCGAACAACATCGGTATGCCGTTCGGCATTTCGGACGACTCGGTCGCCGCTGCCGCTGGCAACAGTGTTCTTGCCACGGATAGCGTCGGGTTCGCGGGCATCGCGTATACGAACGGTTTCTTCGGCGTAACCGACACCGTCAACGACTTTGGTTCCACCCCGCTCAACGCCGACTTCACCTTCGACATCACTGGTGCGACCGGCCTGAGCTTCAGCGTCGACGTCGCCGCGATGGGCGACGCCGAAGTCGCCGACATGTTCAGTTGGTCGTACTCGATCGACGGCGGCGCCTTTCAGGTTCTGCTGGCCACCACCACGGACGAGGCCATCAACCAGGCCTACACGATGGACAGCGGCACGCCTGTGACGCTCGACGATCCGCTGAAGATCAACGGCATCAAACTGTCGGATGTGTACCAGAACTTCTCGGCGGCGATCGCCGGCACCGGCAATTCGCTGACGATTCGCTTCACCGCGGTCAGCGACGGCGGCACCGAAGGCTTTGGCTTTGACAACATGCGCATCGTCCCGGAGCCCGCTTCGCTGGCGCTGCTCGCGATTGGTGGCTTGTTGACGCTGCGTCGTCGCGGCTAACCCGGCTGGACGGCACGGGTGACCCCGGCCCATAACAGGCCGTGGTCGCACCGAACCAGAAGCTCCCTGCCCCGCGCAGGGGAATCGTCTGACCCTCTTCCGAACCCCCCGCGCCCAGCGGAGGGTTCTTTTTGCGCGCATCGCGGAGAGATCGGCACGCAGCTCGCCGGGCGGCGCGTCCGCGGCCGCATCGCACGCGGAGCCGTCACCAACCGTTATTCGTACCGCAGCGCTTCGACGGGATTGAGATGGCTGGCCTTCAGCGCGGGGTAAACGCCGCTGAGCACGCCTACCGCCGTCGTCGTCAGCAGCGCGCTGAGCACGACGGTCAGGTTGATCTCCGTGCGGAACATGTCGACGAAGACTTCCTGCACGATGTCGGCGAGCATCGCCCCCAGCAGCAGGCCGAGCACGCCGCCGGTAATGCTGATGACCAGCGCCTCGATCAGGA
>CAYOHG010000260.1:0-5531 GCA_964403685.1 uncultured Planctomycetales bacterium | reverse complement strand
ATTTCCGTCAGCCGGTTCAGCCTGGGCGGGCCGCGACCGGGCTACAATCCACAAATCCGATTCTCCGCGTTGCGGCTCGTCGCCGACGGGCGCTACCGCGAGCCATCCTCTTCGAGGGTTCCAGCATGGGAAGACTCGTGACCTTTCTGGTGGTGATCGTGCTGCTGGGGGCCGCCGTCTGGTACTTCATGAGCAGCGGCGGCCTCGAGCAGCTCACCGGCGACGGGCAGACGACCGGCGACCTGCGGGTGGAGGAGAAGTACGGCGTAACCACCGAGACCGCCGGACCATGACAAACGACGTTTGAAATCACGGCTGACTTTCAACTCATTAAAATCGATTGAAACTTCTGAATAGCTGGTACTCCTGCGCGTATTCATCCGACAATGCGCGCATGAGCAGCCCGCTTCTGCACGCCGTGACCGGCGCGTTCGGCTATTCCGGCCGCTGCATCGCACAGCGATTGCTGGCGCGCGGCAGCCGGGTTCGCACGTTGACGAACTCGCCATCGCGGGCGCGCGATCTCGCCGGCCGCGTCGAGGTATTTCCGTTGGCGTTTGACCGGCCGGCGTCATTGGCCGACTCGCTGCGCGGCGTGGATACGCTCTTCAACACCTACTGGGTGCGGTTCAATCATCGCCAGTTCTGCTTCGGGCAGGCTGTCGGACATACGCTCACGCTGTTCGAGGCGGCCAGGTCCGCTGGCGTACGGCGCATCGTGCACGTCAGCATCACCCGGCCCAGCGAGGATTCGCCTTTCGAGTATTTCCGCGGCAAGGCGCGGCTTGAGCGCGCCCTGTGCGAAAGCGGCATTCCGTACGCGATCCTGCGGCCGGCGGTGCTTTTCGGCGGCGCCGACATCCTGATCAACAACATCGCCTGGATGCTGCGGCGATTGCCGTTGTTCGGGGTCTTCGGCGACGGTGCCTACCGCGTGCAGCCGATTCACGTGGAGGACTTCGCTGACCTGGCCTTGCATGCGGCGGCACGCGAGGACAACGTCACGATCGACGCGGTCGGGCCCGAGACGTTCACCTTTCGCGAGCTGGTCGCGGCGATCGCAGGTGCGATCGGCGTGCGGCGGCCGATCGTGTCCTGCCCGGCGTGGGCGGGCTACGCGCTGGCCGTGGGTTTAGGCTGGGCGTTGCGCGACGTGGTGCTGACGTGGGAGGAAGTCGGCGGATTGATGGCTGACCTGCTGCACGGGGAAGGCCCGCCGACCGGAACCACGCGGCTGACCGATTGGGCGCGCGCAAATGCCGATCAGCTTGGCCGGGAATACGCGAGCGAACTGGCCCGCCGGCGACGCTGATGGGTGCCGCCGCCGGTTTGCGCGGACACCCGCGTCTGTACGCCGGCCGGCGTTCTCCAACAAGGATCGGGTTTGTTTCTGCTCGCGGCATGGCTACCATGGCTCACAGCCGTGCGCGACGCGGTTTCCGTCTGTCGCTGCGATGCGCACACATCCGCACCCGTTCGGGTTAATGAACTGGGGGATTGGCATGAGCGCGGTTCGATCTTCGACGGTCGGCCTGCTGGCGCTGCTAGCGCACTCCGCCGGCGCGGCGCTGCTCTTGGCGCAAGGGCCGCCGCTGACGCGCACGTTGCTGGTCAAGGCACAGCCGGATGAGTGCTACTTCGGGCTGGGCGACCCGGCTAACACGTATCCGTGGGATCCGCTCGTGCCCTGCGACGGCCGACTGAAGGTCAACAGCGCCTACCCCTGGGGCATGACGCTGGCCGGCAGCGACATCTGGATCGGAACGGGCGAGAACACCTACTGCATCCTGCGTGGCCTGGCCAGCAACCTGGCTGAGCCGTTCGAAACGCCCTCGCTGGCCTGCGAGTTCGGCGCCTCGCAGTACTGGCCCAACTTGCCCCCGGAGCTGCGCGACTGGCGCCCGCCCCACATCTTCGTCTACGACACGATTCAAAACGTCCTGATTGACAAGGTCCCGCTGTTGGATCAGGACGCCATCGACCTGCTGACCAGCATGAGCGGCGTGCGGGCGGCGGGCGCGCATGACGGCGTTGTGCTGCTGGGCGGACAGAGCTTCTTCGGCGGCATCAACCTCTTCGCTTTCGACACCGGCAAGGGCGCCTTTCTCGGCTCGGATCACACCATCACTTGGCGCAACGTCCGCAGCATGATCGTGGTCGACGGCGTGATGTATGTCGGCGTCAAGAACGGCGACGGCAGCGGCAGCGTGCTGCGCTGGAACGGCGACGTTTCGAACCCGTTCGATTTCGAGATCGTCGCGGTGCTCGATTCGCAGGTGGCCAGTTTCGCGGAGTATGCCGGGCGGCTGTTCGCGTCGACGTGGCCGGAATATCCGTCGGACAACCCCAGGGAGTGCGCGATCTTCCATAGCCCGGTGATTCCGCCCGGCGGGCTGACGAGCCAGCACACGGACAGTTGGACCCGCGTGTGGAAGGCCTCGGACTATGAGCCGGATCCGTTCGTGGTCTATTTCTACGCCGGCGGTGCCATGGCGGCGTTCGGCGAGTACTTGTTCTTCGGCACGATGCACTCCGCCGGCGGCGTTGAGATCAGCGATCCGAACGCTCCCTCGCGCCGTGGCGGGGCTGTCTCGCGCGGCCGCGGGACCGCCACGAACCTGTACCGTCCGATCACGCTGTATCGTGGCCGCTTCCGGCCGCAGCAGCGCGAGGCGCTCAAGCCCGCCGGCCGTTTTGAGTACGAGTTGCTCTACGGCGACCTGAACGTGCTCGTCTATGACCCGCTGGAAGATCGCTACCGGCTCCAGCCCAACAACCTCGGTGTCGCCGGGTCGCTCGGACCTTCGGGCATCAACAGCCGAACCAACAGCTACACGTGGACGATGGGGGTCTTCGAGGGTCAGCTCTATCTGGGGACGCTCGATTTCAGCTACATGACGGACTCGACGCCCCCGCCGCCTGGCCAGCCCCCGAACCCAAACTGGGGTGGCGATCTGCTGCGTTTTCCAACGCCGGACAGCGCCGCGGTCGTCGAGTTTGCGGATGGAATGGGCAACTACACGAGCTACGGCGTGCGGCAGCTCCTGGTGCGCCCGGAGGCCATGTACCTGGGAATGGCGAATCCGGCCAACCTGTTGACCGACACGTCCGACGAAATCCCCGAAGGCGGCTGGGAGCTGTGGAAGATGGAGTCACCGTAGCGCGGCCCGGCGTGCTGCGGGTCGTCGGTGCGGTGTCGTGCCCGGGTGTCGCCGCGCGGCGCTACCATGCGTTTTCCGCGCCTTCGATGTACCACTCGATCGACTGTTGCGGATCGAAGAACTGATCGAGCACGTGCGGGGTGTCCTGCGGGGTCACTTCATAGAGCACCGCCTCGTTGAACTCTCGACGAAACACGCGCAGGCCGCCCGAGAGCGTCGGCGGTTGCGGCTGGTCATGCTCACGTCGGTCGAGATAAACGGCGACCGGCCGGTCATCCACCCGCACCAGCAGCATGAGCGACGTCTTCGACAGCGTCTTGAGTCGGGTCCAGCCGACCACCGACAGCCCGGGCGACGCCGCCGGCAGCAGCATCGCCTGCCCCGTCTTCTTCCAGGTGACGCCGGCAAACTCCTGGTCATTGTCGCAGATGAAATCGGGTTTCCAGCCGGTGCGCAGTGCCGCCGCGTAGGCGTCGCCGAAGCTGTACAGCACCGGCGCCGGCACTTCGGGCAGAATCGTGGTCCCGGTCGAGGCCTGCTGTACGAAATACCACGCCCCCGCCAGCCCGATCAGCAGCACCGCGGCCGCGGCGGCATAAACCCAGGTCAATCGCCGCACGAGTTGCAGGCGTCGCGGCTCGGCCGCTCGGGCACTGGCCAGCAGCTCGTCGCGGCGCTGCTCATCCGGCGGAGATAATGCCCTGCGGATCGACGCGTCGATCTGGCTCTGAAGGGCGATCTGCCGGGCGTAGGCGGGCAAAGCCAGGAGCCGCTTCTCGGCGTCGGCGCGAGCCTGCGGCTCGAGCGAGCCGTCGAGGTACGCTTCGAGGAGCGCATCCAGATTGACGCTGTCCTGCGGGCTCATGGACTGACCTCAGCGGTCGGCGTGACCGGGCCGGCGTATCGGCCGGCCAGGCGCTCGCGCATCAGTTTCCGCGCCCGGTGCACATGACTCATGGCGGTGCCCGGCGGGATCGCCAGCACCTCGGCAATCTCGCTGTACTCCAGGCCGTCGATGGTGCGCAGCAGCAGGCAGGCCCGCGCGGTCTCGGGCACCTGCTGGAGCGCGGCAAGCACTTCATCGTCAAAATGCGGCTGATCGGCCGGCAATCGGCCGCGCGCCGACATGGGCGTCGAAAGGGCCTCGTGGGCGCCGGACTCGGGCGGCGCGTGGGCGTCCACCATGGCCGGGTCGATCTCTCGGCCGCGTCGTTTGCGTTCGCGCCGCGACTGGTTCAACGCCACATAACGCACGATCTGGCCCACCCAGGCGACGAAACTCGTGGCCGGGTCGAAATCGCCCCGCTTGCCCAGCGCCACGATGGCGGCCTCCTGTACCGCGTCGTCGGCCAGCGCCGGCTGGCGCGTCACGCTGACGGCGATCAGCCAGAGCTTGCGGAACGACTCGGCGAAGCGCTCGGCGAAATCATCGGCCGACAGTCCCTTCGACGGGAGCGATCCGGGGGGAGCAGGGTTGGGCTGTCGAGGCGTTGGGGATTCCATCACGGCTGCGACCGGGTGCTCGCATGGGCGCATCCGTCCGCGCTACGGCGCGTGACTCGGCTGCGGCGCCAGTGTAAGCCGCGTCGCAAACGGAATCATCCGTATTCGCCGGGGCCATTCGCGTCCCCATGCATACACATGTTTCCGAGCGAGCGCCGGATTGCAGCGGCGGCGGCCGGGGCCGGGCTCAGGGCGAGGCCGCGGTCGCCTGCGGGCGCCCGAGCCAGCGGCGCAGGACTTCCTCGGCCGGTTTGTTGCGCGGGGTGTAGTTGTAGTCGCTGGGGCCGCCGGCCCCATCGGTCCATTCCCACCAGATCACGCCGCCCAGGCCGGGCGAATCGTCCCACACGCGCAAAAAGGCCTCGTACAGGCGGCGCTGCTCTTCCAGCCCTTCGGCGCTGGCGCGTTGATTCTGATAATAGTTCCACGGCGCCTTGGCCGCGCCGCTCTGCGAGCACCAGCCGACTTCGGTCAGCACGATCGGCTTGCCGATCGTCTGCTGCCAGTCCATCAGCTCGCGATGCACCGGCTTCCAGCGCGCCACGATCTCGTCGATGGTGGGGTTCTCGCGGTCCGCCAGCGTGTAGTAGCTGGTCATGCCGACGAGTTGCAGGCGGTCCCAGAATTGAACCGGTTTGTAGTGGTCCCAGTTGGCGCTGTAGCCCAGCTTGCCTGAATACAGACTACGCGCCAGGTCGATCACCCGCAGCCACTCGGTCGTGTACTTCTCCGTGCTGACCAGCTCGGAGCCGACCATGAACACCTCGGCGTTCCCCTCGCGGGCGATGTCGGCGAAGTGCTTCACGAAGTCGCGGTATTGCCGCCACCACTCCTCCCAGCTGGGCGGGTCGATCACGCCGCGCCATT
>CAYOHG010000259.1:0-5541 GCA_964403685.1 uncultured Planctomycetales bacterium | reverse complement strand
CCGCTCGCGCGCGCGCGAGCACGACGCGGAGATGCGGTTCATCTTCCTGGATGACGCCGGCCGAGCGGTTGGCGCGACGGATGTGCTCGACTACGAATTCGTGCCCACCGATGAGACGCCGGTGGTGGTGATCGCCAGCGATCCCCGGGCCGCGTCGTTCATTGTGCTGTTGCAGCGCGATTGAACACGGGCGGGCGCCTGGTGGGCGCTGAGCGAGATGCGAAGAAACCGAGAGACTGAGAGACGAAGCCGACTAGAGACGCGCGCGTAATGAAGTAGCGTGGCGACGCGCCCGTTTTTTCCTTTCGCTCTCCGCTCTGCGCTATTCGCCATTCACAATTCGTACTTCGTCCTTCGCCGCCGCCGAACTTGCCGGCGTCGCGTGCCGACGGACGTCAGCGGCGCCCGTGCAGCAGCGCCAGTGCCTCGGCCCGCGTGCTGGCATTGGTGTGCATCGAGCCGCGCAGCGCGGACGTCACCATCATGCTGCCGGGCTTGCGGACGCCCCGGCAGGTCATGCAGGTGTGCTCCGCCTCGAGCACGACGGCACAGCCCTGCACGTGCACTTTCTTGGCGAGCAGGTCGGCGATCTGCGTGGTCAACCGCTCCTGAACCTGCGGGCGGGCGGCGTACGCGTCGACGATGCGGGCCAGCTTGGACAAGCCGACGATCTTGCCGCCGGGAATGTACGCAATGTGTGCGCGCCCGACGAACGGCATCAGATGGTGTTCGCACATGCTGTTGAACGGGATGTCGCGCAGCGCCACCAGCTCGTGGTGATCCTCGTCGAACGCGGTTTCGAGGTGTTCGGCGGGATCTTCGCGCAGGCCGCGGAACAGCTCGGCGTACATGCGCGCCACGCGGGCCGGCGTCTTGCGCAGGCCGTCGCGGTCCGGGTCTTCGCCGACGGCCAGCAGAATCTCGCGTACGGCGCGCTCGATCCGCGGTAGATCGACGCGGCCGCCTGGGTTGCGCTTGGATCGCGTCATTCACCTGCCCCCGTGCAGCCGGAACTTGCCGACGGCAGAGCCGCCGGGCACGCGCACTCAGGTCCGGTGCCGCAAGAAGTCGATCAGCAGGCGCACGCCGAACCCGGTCGCCCGGCTGCTCTCGTCCATCGCGGTCGCCGCGATGTCGATGTGCGCCCAGGGTGTCGTATCGCGCACGAATTCCTTGAGAAAAATGCCGCCCACGATCGTCAGTGCCTGGCGCTTGGTGGCGGAATTGCGGATGTCGGCGTCCTGCCCCTTGATCAGCTCGCGGTATTCGTCCCACAGCGGCAGGCGCCACAGCCGTTCGCGCGTCCGCCGGCCGCTCTCGCCCAGCGCCCCGGCCAGCTCATCGTTGTTGGCCATCAGGCACGCAGCCTCGCGCCCCAGGGCCAGCACGGCCCCGCCGGTCAGTGTCGCCAGGTCGATCAGCGCCGTCGGCTTGCAGTGCTGCTGCGCGTACCAGAGCGCGTCCGCCAGGACCAGCCGGCCTTCGGCATCGGTATTGGTGATCTCGACCGTCTTGCCGCTCGCCATTCGCAGGATATCGCCAGGCTTGTACGCTCGACTGCTGACGGCGTTCTCCGCGACCGCCAGCAGACCGACCAGGTTGCACTTGAGCTTCCCGGCGGCGGCGGCCTGCATCACCGCCAAGACCGTCGCGCCCCCGCACATGTCGAATTTCATCTTCTCCAGGCCGTCGGCCGGCTTGATCGAGTAGCCGCCAGTGTCGAACGTAATGGTCTTGCCGACCAGTACGACCTGGGTTCCGGCGCGCGGGGCGCCGCGATACTCGAGCCGGATCAGACAGGGCGGATGCTGCGATCCGACGCCGACCGACAGTAGCCCGTTCATCCCCAACTTGCGCAGGGCGGCGGCGTTCAAGACCTCGCACTTCAGCTTCGCGGCCCGGGCCAGCTTGCGGGCTTCGTCGGGCAGCGAGCCCGGATGCAACGCGTTCGGCGGCAGATGCCCGAGGCGCTTGCAGGTGGCGACCGCATCGGCGATCAAGCCGGCGTCGCGGGACGCAACCAGCGCCGCGCCGACGGACGCACTCTCGCGCGCCCGCAACGCGACGCGGACGCGCGCCGGCGTGCGGGCATCCGGTGCGCGATATTCGCTGAACCGAAAACCGCTCAGCATCATGCCGAGGAGAACTTCGCCCACGGCGTTCTCAACCGTGCAGGGTGTCAGCCCGCCCAGCCAGAGCGTCGCCGAGGGGATGCGCTGCGCCACCAGCCATCCGCCGATCTTGCCGCCCACCGTCCGCAGCCCTTCGGCATCCAGCTTGTCGAGATGGCCGAGGCTGGCGACCAGCACCCGCGCGAAGGAACCGCCCGCGACGCTGTGCGCCAACTGGCCGACTTCTTCCGTCACCGCGCCGACCTCGACCAGTCGCGAGACCGCGTCATCGCACAAGGCATCGACACCCCGCATCAGCGCCCGCGCCGGCCGCGGGGCGCTCGCCAGGGGCACGATTAACACATCCCCCAGTGCGCCGATGCGCGGCGCCGCGCCGAACTCGAATCGGGTTCCATTGACTGCCATCCATCACCCTTTCTGCCCCGACAATCAATCGCCAAGAGGCGCGGAGCGTACCGCGCTGCCGGCGGCCCCGGAAGCGGCGGCGCGCACTCGCTGATAGACGGCCAGCGTCTGCATCACCATTTCGTCGGCGGTTGGAACGCGCGGCACGCGCGCCGGCAGGCGCCCGCCGCGCCACTCGCTCAGGCAGCGCGCCAAATCCCCGGCGGATCCCGCCTGAAAGCGCGCCGCGCCGTCCGGCACGATCTCGCCGATTCCGTCCACGTCCGACACCAGCGCCGCGGTCCCGCTGGCGTGCGCTTCGAGCACGATCATCGGCACGTTTTCCAGCCACAGGCTCGGAACCACCAGCACGTCCAGACTTCGCAGGAATTCGGGCATGCGCTCGGCGGCCAGCGCGCCGACGAATTCGACCGCCAGGCCGGCGCTCATCCGCCGCAGCGATTGCTCGTAACGCGCGTCGCCGAAGCGCCCGGCCAGCCGCAGCCGCAGGTCGGACCAATTCAGCCGCCGCGCCGCCTCGATCAGTACGTGCGGTCCCTTGTGCGGCGCGAGCGCGCCGGCGAAACCGACGACGATGCTGCGCGGCGCGCCCGGTGCTGCCGGCGCTGACGCCGCAAACCAGTGCGGCTCCAGCCCGTTGGTAATCCGAGTAACCTGCGGCGCATGCAGGCGCCGGCCGAGAATTCGCTCGGCCGTCTGCGACAGGACGATCACGGCAGCAGCGCGGTTCAGCTCCTGAATCAGCCACTCCCGCCGGCGACGCCAGCGCCGACGCTCTGCGGCGGGTACACCGCGGGCGGCCCAGCGCGCCTGGTACAGCAGCGGCAGCACGACCGTGCGGACGCCGGGAACGAAAGAGAGCAGCCGGCGCCAGCTCTGTTCGCGTTCGGCGGCGATGCAGGCCAGGCACTCGCGCCAGCTCACTTCGCCGGCGCAGTTGCGCTGAGCGGAATGCCAGAGCGTGTGCTTGGGGCACAACCACCAGAAATCGACGACGGTCACAACAGATGGAATTCCCAGCGATTGGCAGGTTTCCAGCAGACCAGCGCCGACATGACCGGGGTTGACGAGGTGCACCACGTCGGGGCGCAGCTCGCGCAGCAGCGGCGCAAGCGTCGCGGGCGGCAAACCTTGCAGCGCCATCCACCCCAACGTCGGATAGGCCAGGGTGCGCGGGGCGGACTCCAGCTCAGCGCCCAGCGGCAGCGCCGGGCCGCGCTGCTCGGGGTCGCCCGCCAGCACGGTCACGGCGTGACCGCGCGCGGCCAGCCCGTCAGCCAGCAGGCGCAGGTAGCGCTCGGCACCCTGCCCATAGCCGCGCCCGAACTGCATCGTCGCAAACAGTACGTGCATGCGCCGAACACGGTACAAGCTGGTTCGGAGAACCGCGAGACCCGCGGGCTAACCCGTCCATCCCAGGGCATGGCCGAGGCGCCGCAGCAGCTCCAGGTTCACGGTCACGACCGCAGCAGCGAGTGGGCGAAGCAATGCTGAGTCAGCGCCCACGCCAGCAACTGCGGCAGTGGCCACAAGCGCAGCCAGGCGCGCCGGAGTCGCGCCGCCGGCGTGTCGGGAGACTCGTTTAGCCGCTTGATCCAGGCGACCCAGTGCTGATTGACCGTCAGCATGCCACCCATCAGAAAGCCCCACAGCAGCAACTGAAGCTGCGGAGCGTGCCAGATGCCGATCAGCGCGAAGGTCACGCACAGATGCAGCGCGACGGCTCCGCGATTCCCGCCCAGGGGAATGTAGACATAGTCGCGCAGCAGGGTCGACAGGCTGATGTGCCAACGCCGCCAGAACTCACGCAGGCTGCGCGCGATCCACGGCATGGCGAAATTCTCGACCTGCCGATAGCCCAGCAAACGCGCCAGGCCGGCGCTGATGTCGCAGTAGCCGCTGAATTCCAGATACAGCCAGAAGATGTGGATGTACGGTCCGAAGTAGAGAAACCACGTGCTCTCGATCTGCTCGGGGTGCTGCCAGTACCTCCCGGACAGGTACTCGCTGCGGATCAGCGGCATGAAGTAAAGGGTGGAGACAAGGCTCTTGAAATAGCCCAGGCCGATTCGCCACGCCGCCGGAGCGACCTGCCGCCAGTCGCGGCGCGCCGCGCAGGTCGAAAGCTCGTCGTGAAAACGGTCGAAGCGCTCGATCGGCCCCTGCATCAGAGCCGGCGCGTAGCACAGGTAGCAGACGAAGTTCAGCCGGCTGCGCTGCTGCGGCGGGATCGTCCCGCGACGGATTTCCGAGAAGTAGTGCAGCATCCGCACCGCGACGTAGGCCGTCCCGATATTGTGCGGGTTCCAGAAGATGCTCGCGAACAGGGGCGGCGCCCCGTGCCGCAGTTCCGCCGGCAACCAGATCCGCCAGTCCGGCTCCCACGCCAGGTCGCGCAGCCCGAGCGGAAAGAGCCAGGTGGCATGCTCCCACAGCCAGGCGTTCCAGTGCTCCGGCAACGGAACCGCGGCGATGAAGAATGAGGCGAAATACCCGCCGGTCAGGATCGCGCCGGCCGCCAGCGGCGGCGCCCAGGGCGCCACGTCCGTGCGGCGGACCTCGCGCGCGAACGCCTCGCCGAGTCGATGCAGCCCCAGCAGCAGCGCAACCCAGAACGCCGCGTACAACACGCCGAATACGCACGCCAGGAAGCCGAGTCCGCCGGCGACGATCGCGTGCCGCAGGTAGCGCGGCGGCACGAGCAGCAGCGCCAGCGTGAATGGCAACGCCCAGGCGACCAGGAAACGGTCGTCCAGCAGCGCGCCCAGCCAGAAACCGCGCCAGTCGGACCAGTCCGCTTCACGCAACGGCGACAGCAGCCGCTGCCACAACGCGCTGGCGACAGTGCCCCAGTCGGCGAGAATCGCCCCGTGCGTCAGTCGTGCACCTCGTTGAAGGCCAGATGTCGCTGATCCCGCGTGGCGTACCGTACTGTCGACCGGACGGAACGCAAGACTTGAAACCGGGCGCGATCGTTCGGCGCGCTTCCGCGCGGCCGAGGCGG
>CAYOHG010000258.1:0-5573 GCA_964403685.1 uncultured Planctomycetales bacterium | reverse complement strand
GTTCAGGACATTCACGCTAACTTCGAGGTGAATCAGATGGCCGTCCTTGTGGCGATGGGCGGCCGGGAAATGGTGCAGGCCGGTGCGCGTGTGCGCGGGCAGGCCGCCGCTGGCGGTCTCCTGGACTTCGAGGTCGGAGATGCGCATGGACAGCAGCTCATCGCGGGTGAAGCCGGTCATGCGGCAGAACGCCTCGTTGGCATCGAGAAAGCGACAGTCTCCGTCGACGACGAAGAAGCCATCCAAAGAGCTGTGCAGAATCGCGTCGTTGCGTCGCGCCAGTCGCGAGAGCCGATCCAGCGGCAGTACGCCGCTGACGTTGGCTGGAGCAGGCCGCCCGTCGCTTGTTGAGGACACCATCGGATACTCCCTGTCGGTCCGGGCCCGGCCGGGCCGCCTTCAGATGACGTTCGGGATGGTCGTGTCTGCCCGGCGCAGCGCCGCGTCGGCGTCGGCGGCGCGTCCCAGCGCCCGCAAGGCCTGCGCCCGCTGACGCCAGGCCGCCGACTCCGTGCTGCGGTTGGCGTGGCGCTGGGCCAGATCGATACGGCGATCGGCGCAGCGCACGGCCTCCATCCAGTTCGATAGCCGCAGATTCAGGTCGCCCATGTGCTCGTACACCCGCGCCAGCCCGTTCCAGAAACTGGTTTGCTCGAGCACGTTCAGCGCGACGGCCAGTTCGTCTTTGGCCTCGGCTATCTGGCCCTGAAGCAGCGCGCAGTGCCCGAGGTTCATGTACGCAACCCCGACGTTGACCAGATCCTCGCTTTCCTGCGCCAGCCGCAGCGCTCGGCGGAAATGCTCGCGGGCCTGGTCGTAGCGCTCCTGCGTGCGGGCGACGTGCCCCAGGCCGTTGAGCGGCGCAATCGCCGAAACCAGCGCGCCGCTGTGAAGGTGCGTCTCGATGGCGTGCGCAAACATCGACTGCGCATCGTCGGTCCGGCCCAGTTGCAGCAGGATGAAGCCGAGGTTGTTGCGAATCAGAGCTACCTCATTATGCATGCCCAGCGTCTCCGCCACCTCGACAGCGCGCGCCAGGTTTTCGTAAGCGCTGGGATGGTCGCCTCGGAAGTAGTGCATCGTACCCAGATTGGCGAACGACTCCACCTTCAACCGTTCGTCACGGGTCCGCTCCGCCAGCGCCAGCTGACGCCCGTTGAGGATCTCCGCGTCCGCGTAGTTACCCATGCGGCCCGCGCAAACCGCCGCCAGCCCGATGGCGTCGGCGTAGTCGGCGTCCAGGGCGATCGCTTCATCCGCCAGGGCGCGGGCCGCCGCGTAGTCGCCGCGAAGGAACGCTCGTCGCCCTGTCACGTAACGCCGTTCGGCTTCGAGGCTCGTCCGGCGGATCGGGGCGCCAGCTTGCGGGCGCGCTTCCAGTCCGATGGCCTCGGCGACTCGCCACGTCAACGCCTGCTCGAGCTCGTCCAGGGCGCTGAGATGGCCGGAAACGGCCGACAGTTCCTCGGCAGTGGTCTGACCTTCCCTCAGCAGCCGCATGCGAACGGTGAGGTCGCCGCCGCGCCAGTCGAACGTGCCTTCGACTACGGCGCCGGCGCCGCTGAGTCGCCCGGCGTGCTGCAAATGGGCGGCGCGGTCGCCGGCGGAGCGCGTCTGAATCCGCTCAAGGGTGGCGGCGAACTGATCGCGGTCCACGACGAAGGCGCCGAAGCGCGTTGTCAGCGCCCGGCTGATGTGGTCGGCCATGGCGAATCCCAACCACTCGTCCTGACCGTCGCCGGCGGTTGCCTTGAGCGGCAGAATGGCGACTCCCGCCCGTGGCAGGCTCTCGCCACCGGCAGGCGACGCGTGGACGCGATGGGGCTTGCCGTTCAGCTTTTGGCGCTCGATGGCGCGCGCCACAACCGCGGCAGTTGGAGGGCGATCGGTCGGATTCGGTTGCAGCAACTGCAAAACGAGCTCGACCAGCGAGCCGGGGATGTCGGCGTCCGCGTTGGCCGGCCAGCGCACGACCGACGCGTTGCTGTTCAGAAGCGTGCGGTAGAGGCTGGTTCCGTGCGGCGGACGCCCGACGAGCAGCTCAAAGAAAGCCGCTCCCAGCGCGTACAGATCGGCCCGCTCATCGGCTTTCCCCGGCGCGGTGAACATCTCCGGTGCGGTATAGGCCAGAGTGCCGATCGGTTCGCTTGCGACCGCCCGGTCCTGTTCCGGTCGTCGCCGAATGAAAGCCGCCACGCCGAGATCCAGGATTCGCACGCGCCCGTCGACGGCGAAGATCAGGTTGTCGGGCTTGAGATCGCGGTGCAGCAGCCCAGCCCGGTGAATGGACTCAAGTCCCCGGGCGGCATCGAGCGCAAAACAGGCGGCCTGCCGCCAGGGAACCCGCAAGCCGGTCCGCAGAATGGCGCGCAGGTCGACACCGTCCACAAACTCCATGACCAGGTACCACAGGTTCTGCGCGACGTCGCAATCGAGTACCCGCACGACGTTCGGATCGGCCACCAGAAACCCGGCGCTTGCCTCGCTTCGCAGACGACGGGCGGCGGTATCTTGCCAATCTTCTACCCCGAACGGCAGCAGCTTGACAACGCAGGGATGGTCCAGCAGCTCGTGGTGCGCGAGATAGGTGACGCCGTGGGCGCCGCGACCAAGCACGTCGATCAGCCGGTAGCGTTCGCGCAGAACGCTTCCGATGGTCAGCGGCAGGGTTTCGTCGACCGCGTCCAGTAGAGGTGCGGGCGGATGGCGACGCGGCAGCGGGGTCAGGTATCCGCACACTCCACAACGCGCCAATTGCCGTGCAATTGCCTGAAGGTGCAGACTACCGCCGCAACTGATACAGACTGTTGGCGCCTCACCAAGATTGTCGGCGGGTCGGCACTCGGACGCGATGTTCGGCTGTCTCACGTCCATGGGTTATCGGCAGATCCGAAAAAAAAACGCGATTAGAGAAAAAGCCGCTTGACAACGTAGAGATTATCGGATAATTGTTAGTTTAGCGAGGTATTGGGGTTTCTCACATCCTTTCCAGACTCGCCGTTTGGCGACCGGCTGCGGTTACCTGGGTATCCAGTGGCCGGAGCATATGCGGAAGGGTTCCGCGTATGCAACCAGAACTCGAGCGCCCAGCCTCGCCGGGTGAACCATGTCAGAGTTGATCGACATCCTGGGTGGCATCGTCGAACTGTTCAATCTCTTCATCGACCAGATTACGTGAGCGCCGGCGGGGCCCGAAGTGCTCCCACGCGGGAGCGGAACAGGTTCCCTTGGCGGAGTCTAACTTCCATGATTGTGGTCATCACCGAAATCGATCACGTAGTCACGGACACACAGTAGCGTCCGCCTCAAGTCGGTACGATGTCGCTTGCGGCGGCACGTTCTTGTCCGCCGGCGCGGGTCGGCGGATCGAGTGCGGCGGCGTAGGCTGGCATGCGGGCTAGCCTGCGGTCGCGCAACGCGGCTTCTGTTGTTCGATTGAGGGCAGTGGGTGAGTTGGCCCCTTGGCGAGCGCTGTCGCTGCGCGCTGTGGCAACCCAGCGCGCGGGTAGCGCATCGCGGAGGTGCTGCTCCCCGAAGATGGGCCGAGTAGTTCGTGTTTCGCGCCGGTGCTTCGGGCGATGGCCGGTGCCGGCGTAGCCGAGTCGCCCGAGGATCTCCGCACCCGGTTGGCGCCGCGCTTTGGCTCGGCCGACCCGCGTGGCCTGCTGTGGCCGAGCGCCGCGGGCGTTGGTCAGGCGCTTTCGCAGGCACGTCAATGTCGGAAGTGCCTGGCGCCCGTAAAGACCATCGCGACGCCGCGCCGATTGCACGCGGCGATCGTCTCATCGTCGCGTTTGCTGCCGCCCGGTTGGATCACCGCGGTGACACCGGCGTCCATGAGCACCGTCGGCCCGTCTGGGAATGGGAAGAAGGCATCGCTGGCGGCCACTGGACCGTCTGGCGCCGCGGCGCATGTGACGGAATCGGCTAGGTCGCGGATGTGACCGTTCTCGCGGGCCAGCCAGGTCGCGACCCGGCAGCTCATGACCCGGCTCATCTGCCCCGCGCCGTTTCCCAGCAGCGCTCCGTCGCGGCAGATTGTGATCGCATTGCTTTTTGTGTGCTTGCAGATCAGCCACGCCAGCCGCAGGTCCGCCAGCTCCTTGTCGGTCGGCGCACGTTGCGTGACGACCATCCACCGCTCTTCATCGAGACCGAGCAGGTCGGGAGATTGCACGAGCATGCCGCCGGCGATGCTGCGGTATTGCAGCGCGCTCGGGTCTGGCGGTGCGGACATGTCGCCGACCGCCAGCAGCCGCACGTTCTCGCCCCACTTCTTTTTCGGCGGGGAATCGACGCGCGACTCGGGGGTGCCCGCGATCGCGCGGCCGCCGATGCAGTTTGGGGTCCGCCGCGCGGGGTCATACGTGCCTCGAATGATTGCGACAGCGTCGTCGGTGAAACTCGGTGCGACCCACACCTCGACGAAAAACCCGCCGGGTGCATGCGCCGCGCCCGACTCGCGCAGCGGCTTTCCGAAGCGATCGAACGTCTCCATGACGGTCGCCGCGAACGGCGCATCGACGGGGTAGTTAACCGCGAGAACCCCGCCCATCGCGGCGTTGGGATCACCGAGATACGCCTTGCGATAGGCTGCGACCAGCGCCGCCTGCTGCGCCTCGGCGGAATCGGCCGCCGCTGCGGCGATGCCGACGCCGCAAGCGTTGGTGTGTTTGACGAAGAGGCAGGCGTATCGGGCCGTGGCACCGGTCTCCAACCCGTGCCATAGCAACTTGTTCGCTCGCGCCAGCTCGGCACACAGGCCCAGCGCCGCGTCGGCGTCGAGGAGGTTGTTGTACGAAAACTCCGACTCGCGGCCTTTCGACAGTCCGAGATCGGCCCACGTCAGCGGCCGCGGCTGCCAGTCCCGCGGCGGATGGGCTGCATCGGGCTGGGGAAGGACCGTCTGCGCGAGCGTGCCGCCCCAGCCGGATTGCTGCGGATTCTCTCCGTACCGCAGTGGCTCGACACAGGCATGGATCGCACGCCGGCCCGTGCTCGATAGGTACTCAAGAATCCGGCCGTCATATCGACTTGTCCGCTCGAAGGCAGCAATGGCAAAATCGCGGCGTACCGTCCGCCATCCGGCCGCGCTGAGCCCGCCATCGCGATCGCGGAGCCACGTCAGCACGTTTTGGACGTCCGTAGATTCCGACAATACCAGCACATGCCTGTGGTTCTTCGCCGCCGCACGCAGCAGCGCGACCCCGCCGATGTCGATCATCTCGATCGCCTGCTCGAACGTGCAGCTCGGATCGGCGATCGTTCGCTCGAACGGATACAGATTCACGACCACCAGGTCGATGGGCTGGATGCCCGCCGCTTCGAGCTGCCGCATGTGTTCGGGGTTGTCGCGATCGGCGAGGATGGCGGCGTGAATCGCCGGGTGCAGCGTCTTGACCCGCCCGTCGAGCATCTCGCCGCAGCGGGTGATGTCCTCGACCAGGGTTACCGGGATGCCCGCGTCGCGCAGCGTCTTGGCCGTCCCGCCGGTGGAGATGATCTCGACGCCGAATTCGTCGTGTAGAGCGCGGGCGAAGTCGACGATGCCGGTCTTGTCCCAGGCGCTGATC
>CAYOHG010000257.1:0-5592 GCA_964403685.1 uncultured Planctomycetales bacterium | reverse complement strand
TCGTACAGTCGCGCGCACTGAGCGATCGACTTGGCCGATTCTCCTGCTGGAAACGACTGGACGAGGGTGTCGGCGGGTAGCGCAGCCATCAACCGCTCGCCATGCAGGCGAAAGACCGTCTCATCAGCAACCACTGCAACCCGGCTGAACGGTTTAAGCGGCGCGAGCAACGCCGGCAGCCCGTCCAGCAGTCGCAGGCCGACGTTGATCACGTACTCCCGACCCGGCAGTCGGGCGCGAACTGTGCGGCGTCGAGTGTCGTAGGTGACTGGTACGGCGCTGGTTGGCGGCGCTGGGTTTACGGATGGAGCCGTGGGGGCAGACGGCCGTGTCGTGATCGCTTCCGGAGGCCTTGCCGATGGGTTGATCGGGGTGCTTCCACTGGCAGCTTGCATGCCAAACCCTGCTTCCCGCATCGCATTCCGTTGACGGAACTGTCGTTAGAGCGTATTGTACCGCACATGGCTGATGCCGCGACCCGCAAAACGGCGGCCCGTCATCCGCGACGCGGCGCGCAATCCAGACCGACGAAGCCCCAATCGCCGCGAGCCCGGTCCGAAGCGCCGGCTGCGATTCGTAACTTCCGCTCTGCGATCAACTTTCTGAGCACGCAGACGAATTACGAAACGATGGTGCGGGTCGGCTACAACCCATCGAACTTTAATCTGACGCGCATGCTGCGGGTACTGGCCGCATTGGGGAATCCCCATCGCAAGCTGCGCTGCCTGCACATCGCCGGTACGAAGGGTAAGGGCTCCACCGCGCACATGACCGCGGCGATGCTTCGGGCCGTCGGTTATCGGACAGGGCTTTATACCTCGCCTCATGTCACCGACATCCGCGAACGCATTGCGGTTGATGGTCAGTGGGTCAGCGAGCCCGAGTTTGCCCGCTTGATTGCCCGCGTTCACGCCGCCATGGGCGAACTCAACAAGGACCAGCCCACCTTCTTCGAAATCATCACTGCCGCCGGCTTCCTGCACTTCGTCAACCAGAAGGTCGATCTGGCCGTGATCGAGACTGGTCTGGGCGGTCGGCTGGATTCGACCAACGTCATTCGCCCCGAGGTCTGCGCCATCACCAGCATCAGCTATGACCACATGGCTCAGCTCGGCTCCACCCTGGAAGCCATCGCCGAAGAGAAAGCCGGCATCTTCAAGCCCGGCGTACCGGTCATCAGCGCCCCGCAGACGCCCGGCGTCAAGCGCGTGTTGCGCGATCACGCCCGCAAGGTCGGCTGCGACCTGCGGGTTCTCGGCGAAGATCTCGAGTTCAGCTATCGCTTCGAATGTTCCCGCGCGACCGGGCCGCACATGCGCGTCTGCCTGGCCACCAAGTCCAGCCGCTTCGACCACGTGCGCGTGCCGCTGTTGGGCGAGCACCAGGCGTACAACTGCGGCGTGGCCCTGGGGATGCTCGACGCCCTGCGCGGAAAGGACTTCGCGATTCCCGAGCAGCAGGCCGTGGACGGACTGGCGGCGGTGCGGATTCCCGGCCGGCTGGAGCTCATCCGTGACAACCCGCGCACCGTGGTCGACGCCGCTCACAACGCCGCCAGCGTGGCCGCGGTGATGCGGGCGATCGGCCAGAACATCACCTACGATTCGATGGTGGTGATCTTCGGCTGCGCGCAGGACAAGGACATCGACGGCATGCTCCAGCAGCTCGAACTGGGGGCCGACAAGGTCATTTTCACGAGCCTCGGGACGGCCCGCTCGGCCGACCCGCGCGAGCTGATGACGCGCTTCGCGGAGCGCTCCCAGAAGATGGCCCAGGTCGAGCCCAACCTGCTGAGCGCTTTCCGCACCGCGTGCCACTGCGTCGGCCGCGACGACCTGATCTGCATCACCGGCTCATTCCAACTGGTCGGACAAGCTAAACAGCACATCGTCAACGCCGTCGTGAACTGAGCACCCTGGCCGACCGGGCGGAGCGCCGCCAAGCAGGCATCCTGTGAACCTGGCGTTCGGCTGGCTGTGGATCACGCTGGGCTTCGCCAGCGGGCTGCTGCTCGGACTATTCTTTCACCGCGACGATTGGCTGGGTGGCTACGGTTCCTTTGCGCGGCGGATGCTGCGGCTGGGGCACATCGCCGCCGTCGCGCTGGGCGCCATCAACATCCTCTTCGCACTGACGATCGAGCGCGCCGCGCTGGCGGATTGGGAGCGCGCCGTGGCCGCCTGGGGCTTTGTCATCGGCGGCGTCTCGATGCCGCTGGTCTGCGTGCTGACGGCCTGGTCGAGGGCCTTTCGAATGCTCTTCTGCATACCCGTGGCGAGCCTGCTGACCGTAGCGGTCACGATGGTGCGCGGTTTCATGTGAAGCTCGCAGTTTCGCTGCGCGCCGCGCAGGTGATCTACAGCTTCTCGCGCAGGAAGCGCGCCTGCAGCTCCCGAAAGTGCTCGCCGCCGTTGAAGATCCCGTGCCGATCGCGCGGGTAAACCATCAGCTCGAACTCCCTGCCCGCCTTCTGAAGCGCATCAATCAGCAGCGCGCTGTTCTGAAAATGCACGTTCTCATCGATCATGCCGTGGATCAGCAGCAGCTTGCCGTGCAGGTTCTCGGCCGCCCGAACCGTCGAGCTGCTGGCGTAGCCCGCGGGGTTGTTCTGCGGGGTGCGCATGTAGCGCTCGGTGTAGATCGTGTCGTAGCAGCCCCAATCGGTGACCGGCGCGCCGGCGATGCCCATTCGAAACATCGTGCTGTGCGTCAGTGCGAACGCCGTCATGTAGCCGCCGTAACTGAACCCCGTGATCCCGATCCGTTCGGGATCGGCGTAGCCCGCGTCGATCAGCCAGCGGAGGCTGTCCTCGATGTCGGCCAGCTCGGTCGTGCCCAGCCGACACCAGGCCTGCCAGGCGGAGAGCAGGCCCTGCCCGCTGGCCGAGCGCGGGTCGATTCGCCAGACGACGTACCCTTCATTCGCGAGGTACTGGTCGTTCAAGGCCTGATGCCCGCCCCAACGGTTGAAGACCGTCTGCGCATCCGGTCCGGCATAGACGGAGCACCACACTGGATAGCGCCGGCCGGACTGGTAGTCGGGCGGCAGCACGAGCCGGCCGCGCAGCGTGAACCCGTCGCGGGCCGGCAGCTCGACCAGCCGCGTCTCACCGAAGGCGTACTCCGCGATCGTTTCAACCTTGTTCTCGCTGATGACCCGCTCCAGCGAGCCGTCGGCGCGCCGCAGGTACACCTTGGTTGGCGTGTGAACGTTGCTGAAATCGTCGAAGAAGTAGCTGCACGTCGGGTCCAGGCTGACCGAATGCCCAAAGCCCGGCTCAGTCAACCGCTGCGTCTCGCCACCGGCGAGGGGCACCCGATAGGCGTGAATCTCCAGCGGTCCTTCGCGCGTCCCGGCGAAGTACACCCAGCCACTCGATTCGTCGACGCCCAGAATCTCGCGGGCGTCCCAGTCGCCGCGCGTCAACCGCCGCAGGAGCGTGCCGTCGGCCTGGTAGTGAAAGACGTGGCGATAGCCGTCGCGGTCGCTCTGCCACAGGAAAGAGCCGTCCTTCAGCCAGCGCGGATGCGGCAGGTTCTCATTCCACGCCGGCGATGACTCGCGAACGAGCGTGCGGACGCTCCCGCTGACGGGGTCGGCCTCGTTCAAGTCGAGCCAGCGCTGCTCGCGGTCCTGCACGCTGAAGATGACGGTGTTCCGGGGCGACCAGCTTACGCGCGAAATCAGGATCTCGGTGCTCGCGTAGGCGCCCAGATCGGCCCAGACGACCGCGCCGCCGGCGGTGGGAACGATGCCCAGCCGCACGGTCGGATTGGGGTCGCCGGGCTTGGGGTAATTCAACGTTTCGACGCTGGGCCGCGACTGCGCCTGGTGCACGATGGTGTAGACCGGGACGGCGGATTCATCAAGCTGTAGGAATGCCAGATGCGCGTCGTCGTCGCTCCACCAGTAGCTGCGCCAGTCGCCGCGGCCGTAAATCTCCTCCTGATAGACCCAGTCGAGCACGCCGTTGAGCAGGGTGGCGCTGCCATCGTGCGTGAGCTGCCGCTCCTGGCCGGATGCGGCGTCAATACTGTACAGATTGCTGTCCCGCACGAAGGCCAGCGCGCGGCCGGCCGGACCGAGCGTCAGTTCACGGCGCTCGGCGTTGTCGGAAGCGGCAACGCGCGAAACGCGCGGGCCAGCCGGTTCAAGCCGCAGCACGTAGATGCCGCTGGAATGTTTGACCAATGCGCGCGTGCGGTCGCCGCTCCACTCGCCGGGGTTGGCGGCGATCCGCTCGGCGTCGGCGGGCTCCAGCCCGGTCTGCGTCTCAAACGCCTTCTGAATCGCGGCGACGTCGAACGCCGGCTCGGCGGTGTCGGTCAGCGCGTCAACGCGCATCAGCTTCCCGTCGCGACGGTGCAGAAAGTGCCGGCCGTCGGGCAACCAGGTCATGCCGCTGGCGTAGCTGCCGTCGAAATTCACCCGGCCGCGGCCCTGAATCACGTCCAGCGTGATGCGCTTGCGGCTTGGTTGCGACGCGGGCTCGCTCGTGGGTACGCTCTGGGGCCGACCGGCCGCCAGGCTGCCCCAGTACATCCAGGCCAGCAGCGCGATCGTCCCGCACAACCGCGTGGATCGAACGCAAGCCACCGACGCTACGGCACTCCGGGCCATCGGGAACCCCCGTTTGCATGTCGCGCTGGTTCGACTGTTGCCGCCGAACTCTCGCCAACAACCCCGCCGGCGTCAATGGGCATTCGGCCGAGCTTCGCCGCGCCATTGGGCCCGCAACAGGCCACCAGGATTAAGCCAAACGCGAAGAACACAGAGGTTAGGGAACCGAGCCCGAGCACTATTCGCTGATGCGCGACACGCTGCTGGAAATCATGGCCGAACTGGCCGGCAGCGCGTGGTCCGCGCAGGCGCAGGAAGACTGGACCGCGGCGCTGCCATTCGTGGCGAGCGTCATGATCGAGGGACAGCAGTCGGCCGTGGCCGCGCGCTCGCCAACCGCGTGACCGATCCGCTCCGCTTCACTCGTTGGGCAGCGCCTCGATCAGTTGCCGCATTTCCTCGGGCGAATTGTAGTAATGCGGGCTGGCCCGCAAACGTCCACGGCGCGTTGCGACGATGATGCGGAACTCGTTGCGCAGGTGTCGCCGCAGCGCGTCCACGTCGTGTTTCTCGGTCGCGAAGGTGACGATACCGCTCCATTCGGTGGCGGTGCGCGGGCTGAGCACCTTCCAACCCTTGCCACGCAGCCCCTCGACCAGCAGGTCGGTCAGGTACTTCAGCCGCACCTGGATCTCCTCGACGCCGGTCTCCAGCAGGACGTTCAGCGAGGCGCCCAGAGCGGAGATTCCAGCGACGTTGTGAGCCCCGCCGTCGAATCGTCGAGCATCGTCATGGAAGTCGTCCGGCCGCAGCCCGCGGACTTCCTCCTCGACGCTGTGACGCACGCACAAATAGCCCGGCTCGCTCGGCCGCAGGTGACCCAGCAGTTCGCGCCGGCAGAAGAACAGCCCGGTTCCCTCGGGCGAGAGCAGCCATTTGTGCCCGCCGGCGGCGAGAAAGTCGATGTTCATCGAGCGCACGTCGACGGGGTGCACGCCCAGCGCCTGGATCGCATCCACGAACAGCAGGAC
>CAYOHG010000256.1:2494-5603 GCA_964403685.1 uncultured Planctomycetales bacterium | reverse complement strand
GTTCTGGACGGCTCCCGAGCAGCGCGGCCGCGGCCTGTACGGGCGACTGATCCGCGCCAGCCTGCACGAAAGCGCGCTGCGCTTTCCCGGCATCACCGCGTTCATCTGGGCGCTGGCCGGCAACGCTGCTTCGATCCGCGGCATTCAGAAGGCCGGATTCACGCCGCTGGGATTGCACCGCGTCACGACGTATGCTCTGGGCCTGATTCGGCGGCACAAGAAGCTGGCCGATGCGGTTGAGGGAGTGCCGCGGCCGTGACGGCGAAGGCGGTACAGGGCGCTGAAGAAGTCGTGCTGCCGCTGCGTGTGGCGTCGGCGGGGGAGTATTGCCGCGCGATTCTGAGCACGCGGCGAGCCGAGATGTGGTGGTGGCAGACCGGGCTGGCGCCCTACGCCGGCTTTTCGCGCCCCTTCGAGGACCGCGACGGCCTGTGGTGGTGGCGGATCAAGGTGCAATTCAGTTGGGCGCTGGATTTCTTCTGTCCGCTCGCGCGGCGGCCGCGGCTGCCGGTGACGCGCAGTTGGATCGGCTGCCAGTATCCGGTCCCGGAGTCCGAGGCGAATTCGCTGGCGCACTTCAACGTCATTCACGAGCTGGCCGGCTACGATCTGACGCGGGTCGCCAGCCAGAAGCGCCGCGCCGTCCGCAAAGGGCTGAAGCTGCTCGAACTGGGCGTGCTCGACTCGAATGACCGCAAGACCTGCGACGAGGCGTGCGAAGTGTGGAATTCGCACGTGCAGCGCACCGGATGGAATTCGACGTTCTCGACCGACGTTTTCGCCGAGCACTGGCGGCCGCTGGCTGACACACCCGGCACGCGCGTGCTGGGGGCGCGGCGGCGGTCGGACGGCGTGCTTTGCGCGTGGTTGATCGCGCGCGGCGTGGAAGGTACGGTGTATTGCGACACGATCGCCTCGCACACGGACCGGCTGGAGGAGCGGCCCAACGACGCGCTGATCTACTCGGTGCTTTGGAACGCGGCTCGAACGGCGGGGCTGCGGCACGCGAACTACTTCCTGCGCTCGAATCTCGAGCCGCTGGAGAGGTTCAAGCAGTCGCTGGGTTTTGATTCCAGCGGCATTCCGTCGCGGGTCCGCGTGAACCCGCTGATCGCGGCGCCGCTGCGAGTGCTTAAACCGGGGCTCTGGAAACGGCTGCACGGAGACTGGCCGCGCGGTTCGGGCACGAGCGCAGCTCTGGCCGGCGCGGCGGGTCCGGACGAGGCGGAAGACTGAAACGCGGGCACGAAGAAGGACCGCACGGGATCGAACCGCATGGTAGCTGAATCGCGACCGCTGAACGCCATCTCCGTCGATGTCGAGGACTGGTTGCAGTCCACCATCGACCCGAAGCTGCCGCTGACCGAGCGCTTCTACCACAACACGCACAAGGTGCTCGACGCATTCGCGCAGCGCGGCGTGAAGGGCACCTTCTTCGTGCTCGGGCTGGCGGCCGAGAAGGCGCCGGACATGGTTCGAGCGATCGCGGACGCCGGCCACGAGGTGCAGAGTCACGGCTACGGGCACGAGTTGGTCTATACGCTTACGCCGGATCAGTTCCGCGCTGACCTGGAGCGCGCCCGCAAGCTGCTGGAGGACATCACCGGGCGGCGGATCTACGCCTACCGCGCGCCGGCGTTCAGCATCCGCGTCGAGAACCTGTGGGCGCTGGACGTGATCGTGGAGACCGGGCATACGTATGACTCATCCGTTTTCCCGGTGGTGATGAAGCGCTACGGCATTGAGGGAGCGCCGTGGCATCCCTACAAGTTGCGCACGCCCGCGGGCTATGACCTGATAGAGTTACCCGTGGCCTGCTACCGGATCGTCGGCCGGCGCGTGCCGGTCGGCGGCGGCGGGTATTTCCGGTTGTTCCCGTACTTCGTCATCCGGGCGGCGCTGCGGCAGATGAACGCGGCCAGCCAGCCCGCGACGATCTACATGCATCCGTACGAATACGACCCGATCGAATTCGACGAGCTGGAATACCCGCTGTCGTGGAAGACCAAGCTGCACCAGGGCCTGGGCCGCCGCCGGTTCCCTCACAAAGTCGATAGCATGATGGCCGAATTCCGCTTCGGCACGATGCAGCAGGTGATTGACTCGTTGCCGGAGCTGCCAGCGCACGGCTTTACGCCGCAGCCGCGCGCGTGCCCGGCGAGCATCGGTCCGGAAGCCGCCCGCGAATGAACATCGTCGTCCTGACCGCGGACGAGCCGCTCTACCTGCCGGCTTTCTTCGCGCAGTTTCTTCAACACCGCGGCCGCGATACGCGCGCCGTGTTTACCGTTCCGTCGCGATACGGAAAAGACTCGACCTTTGACATGGTGCGGAAGTACGTCTCGGCGTTCGGGTGGCTCAACTTCGCGATCCTGGCGCGGCGAACGGCCGGCGCGAAACTAGGCGCCAGGCTCGGCTGGACCCGTCGCGACGGCGTGCCGTGGTCGCTGGAGGCGTTGTGCCGCGGGCACGGGATTGTGTGCGAGTCGGCTGCGAACGTGAATGCCGTGGAGTTCCTGGAGCGGCTGCGGGCGATGGGCACGGACCTGCTGGTCTCGGTCTCCTGCCCGCAGGTGTTCCGCCGGCCGTTGATCGAGCTGCCGCCGCGCGGCTGCCTGAACGTGCACGGCGCGCTGTTGCCGAAATACCGTGGGATTGCACCGAGCTTCTGGATGATGGCTCAGGGCGAGACGCAGGCCGGGGTGACCGTGTTTCTGGTGAATGAGGACATCGATGCCGGCGATGTGGTCGAGCAGGTGGCGTTTCCCATTGGGCCGACTGAAACGCTGCACGAGTTCATCATCCGCAGCAAGCGGATTGCCTGCGAAGCACTGCTGCGCGCGATCGACGCAGTCGAGCGCGGCACGCCCATGACGCGTCCGCTGGACAAGGCCGGCGGAAGCTATTTCAGTTTTCCGACCCGCGCGGCGTATCGCGCGTTCCGGCAGCGCGGGCGCAGGCTGTGGTAATCGCGGTAACACGATCTGCAAGAGTTGCGGCCCGCTTCGACGCTAAGTCGGTCGGCCAAGGCGGGCAGGATGCGCGACGGAAAGACACAGCCGGGGGCGGCTGTGCTCCACGAATCCACAGCCGGGGGCGGCTGTGCTCC
>CAYOHG010000256.1:0-2394 GCA_964403685.1 uncultured Planctomycetales bacterium | reverse complement strand
ACAGCCGGGGGCGGCTGTGCTCCACGAATCCACAGCCGGGGGCGGCTGTGCTCCACGAATCCACAGCCGGGGGCGGCTGTGCTCCAGGATCGCGACGGGCCGTTCAGGGCTTGACGGGCACCAGCGTTCCGGGCTGGTCCGGCTGTGATGCGGGCGGAGGCGTCGCCGACGCGGAGGTCGTCTCCGGCGTCGTTACGGGCGCGGTCTCAAGCTCAGTCGATCGCGGCACCTCAGCATCGAGCAACGTGAAGAAGCGGATCACGAGTGGGCGGAGCGGGCGGCCCGCCGCGTCCGTGGGCAGCGCTGCAAGCTGGCGCAACGTCCGCAGGCTTTCGTCGTCGCGCGCCTGACCGACGACGGTGTACTGACCATCCAGCTCCGGCAGGCGCGCCAGGCTGACGAAGAACTGGCAGCTTGCGGAGTCGGGCTGATCGGGCCGGCGCGCCATGGCGAGTGTGCCCAGATCGAAGGGAGCGTTGTCGAACTCGCCGGCGATGGTGGCTCCGTCAGGCCGCCGGCCGCCGCCGGTGCCGTCGGGTGAGCCGCCCTGCAACAGATAGTCGGGGATGAGGCGGTGGATGGTGAGGCCGTCGTAGAAGCGCGCGCGCACCAGCGATAGGAAATTCTCCACATTACGCGGCGTGGCATCGTAGCGCAATTCGAACATGACCTTGCCGAAATCGGTGATGAGCACGGCGTGCTTGCGCGGCTCGATTCGAAACTCGGCCGTGGCCGGTTCGGTCAGCGCTCCCAGGGGGCGCCATTCGAGCCGGAAGCTCCCGGAGTAGCGGAACTGCCGGTGTAGCGTGCGGAGGTCGAATTCGCTGCCCAGGGCGGCGCGCGGCGCAAGGCGGATCGTCCGATGATCAACAGGCGACGTGGCGGCGACGAACGGGCTGCCGGCTGCCGGCTCCAGGTCATGCCCCTCGTAGGTGTAATACAGGTGCGGCTCGTCGCGCGTGCCGAGTACGAATGCAGCGGGCAGACCGAGGCAGTCGTCGCTGATCGGCAGCTCGATCTCGACGGGCTGATCGGAGGCATTGGTGAGCATGAAGCGGGCGGCAATGCGCTCGCTGGGGGTATACACGCCGCGCTCCAGACTCACTTCGCAGCGGATCGGACTGTCAGCCGGGGCACCGGCGGAGCCGGGCGCGGCATCGGCGTCGCTCGGTGGAATCGTCAGCGCGGACGACGGAGCGAGCAGGAACGCCAGCAGTACGGCGGCGCGCGCCGCGGTGAGCCGAACACATCGGGGATCAGCAGCCGAAGTTGGCATGTACGCCTCTTATACACGCCGCGCCGTAGCGCGGTTTCGGATCGGGGGCATTTGACGGTTGCCCGTCAGTCGGTTGCCAGCGGTTCGCAGCACCGCCCGGCTTCAGCATGGCCCGGCGGGTCAGACCACGGCGCGCAGCTCCAAGTGGAGCACGCCTTCCAGCGCACGGATGGAGTCGAGCGCTTCCATGCTCGGCCGCTCGTCCAGCGCCACCGTACACCACGCGGCCCGGGCGCCGCTGAATACCCGCGTGGCGATTTCCTCGGCGTTGACCCCGTCAGAGCGGATGACGTCCATGACGCTCGCCATGACGCCGACCGCGTCGCGCAGTCGCAGGACGAGCTGCCAGGTTGCCGGGCTGCGCTCCACCAGATTCACGCAGTTGAGTACTTCGCCGGCGACCAGAAAGCGCCGGACGACCCGGATGGCTTCGGCGGCGATGGTCTCGCGGGCCTGAAGCGTCTGGTCGGCGCCGCGTACGCTGGCCAGGACGTTGGGCAGCGCTTGCAGATCGGGGCGCGAAACGCTGCTCTCGACGGCCGATTCGAGCGTCTGAAAATCGAGGCCGACGCGCAGGCGGCGCTTCTCAATAGCCGCCGACAGCGCTGGCAGGTCGATTCGTCCCGGCGCTCCGATGAAGACCAGCCGGGCGTCCTCGTGAACGGCCTCCAGCAGATCGGCGGTCAGCACCTGGCTGTCGCCTTCGCGCGCGGGAGCGTGAATGGCGATGAACTCGCTGCGGCGCATCAGGTCGCGGGCCGACGGGCAGACGGTGACGAAGGAGCGATCGCTGCGTTCCGGCGCGAGCGCTTGAGCGCAGACGAGCACAGACATGTTGAACGCGCGGGCCCGCGCCGCCAGAACAATACCGGCCGGTCCCAGCCCCAGCAGGCCCAGCGAGCGACCGGCCAGGCCGAAGCCGATCGGGGCGGTGGGCGCCTCGCGGCGAGCGCCGCGCCCGGTCGGGACCGTCTCCGTGTAGCCGCGATCCAGCGCAATCAGCATGCCGATGGCGTACTCGGCCACCGCGACGGCGGACTTGTCCGGGCAGTTGCAGACGAAGATGCCCTGGGCCGAGGCGTCCGCGACGGCGATGTTGATCGGGTCGGTTCCGGCCC
>CAYOHG010000255.1:0-5614 GCA_964403685.1 uncultured Planctomycetales bacterium | reverse complement strand
CGCCTCCACGGTCAGTCCGATCTCGGCCGCCATGGCATCGCGAACAAACTCGACGACGCTGGGAACCTGGGCTTTCCAGCCAAACCGACCGACCCGACCGTCCGGCAGAACGTGGGCCTTGCCGCTGATGCCGTCCGCGTCGGCGTCGGACTCGTCGGCGTTTGCCAAAATCGTCGCGTTGTCAATGGCATCGATCAGGCCGGCGCCGAAGGCGTGCGGCGTCTGGCGCATCTCGAAAATGTTTCAGTCATCGGTCGGTTCAACCATCGCCGAGTCGAACACCGCCTGCTTGTGCAGGATCGTGTTGGGCGTCGTCGGCGGGGCACTGAAAGTCCCCGCGTCGTCAATCACGCCGTGACGCATGACGTTCAGGCTGATAGGGCCGGTTCCGCCGATGACCGGGTCGAAGTGGCAGGCCCGGCAGCTATCGCCGTTGAAACGCGGCTTGCCGTCGAGGCCGGTCATCGCGCCGGTTCCCTCGGATTCGGAGAACTCGCGATCGAACAGGGCGCGGCCCGCGATAAAGCGGGTGGTTTCGTCTGCGGTCAGTTCGCGGAACGGGCCGCCGTACTCGCCCACCGCCGGCAGGGGCGCGTCGGGCGGCAGCAGGCCGGGGGTCGCCTGCGAGCGGCCGCCGAGCGACTCCAGGAACGCAATCAGGTCGTCCTTGTCGGCGCGCGAGAGGGCGTCGAAGGCGTCGCGAGATTGCTCAGCCTCGCCGCCGTGCGCGAGGATCGCGTCCTCGAGCGTCCGGGCGCGGCCGTCGTGCAGATAGGCGGCGCTGCCGGCGATGCCCCACAGCGGCTGTGTGCGGAACTCCGAGCCGCTGGCATCCTTCATGACAATCCCGTCGGCCAGCTCCGGTCCCATGTCGTGCAGCAGCAGGTCGGAATACGCGGGGATCGGCCCGCGCGGGCCTTCCAGCCGCGGAGTATGACAGGCCGAGCAGTTGACGTCGTGAAAGAGTTCATTGCCGTGCAGGGTCTGCTCAGTAGGCTCGTCGAACTGCGGCGCGGCCAGCAGCATGGAGAACGAGACCAGGTCGAAGAGATCATCCTGGGTCAGCTCCGGATCGCCGGCGGCGTCGGCGTCGGTGGTGGGGCTGTCGGGGGCGGCGGCCTGCTCATGCGGGCCGAGCTTGTCTTCCGGCCGCACGGCTACTTTCATGACAGCCTTCTGAATGGCCTGGGTCGAGCTGTCGACCGGGAGCTGCGAGCGCTGCTCGTCGGTCAGCGGAGTGGTGGTGACGCCCAGGTGATTGAAGAGCGGCCCGCGGATGAAACCCTCGACCGAGACGGTCTGGCTCTTGCGGCCTAAGCGGCCGACGAAGCCGCGGTCGTAGTTCGGCCGGCCGCTGATGCCGTCGCCGTCCGCGTCGTTGGGGTCGGCCCGGCTGAGAATCTCCGCTTCGGGAATCTCGGCGAGGAGCCCCATGCCGAACAAGGGAATCGGGTTGCGCTGGGCAAAGATGGTGGCATCGGCGGGAACGATCGGACGGGCCCGGTTGCCCTCGCCGAGGTTGAACACACGCAGCACGCCGCCGGCGGGGCCGTCGGAATCGGAAAAAACGAACGCACCGTCGGCAGTCAGCTTGCCGGCGAGAAAGAAATTGCGATACAGGCCGGCATCTCCGCCGCCCACCGGCTTCTCGTGGCAGGCGCCGCAGAACTCGACGTTGAACGCGGGACCCAGGCCGGTCGAGGCGTCGAATCGCCGCGTCAGCACGGCTTTTCCGCGCTCAAAGACTTCGAGCTGGGCCGCCGTGGCGGATGGCATCGGCTCTCCCAGTGGAGCGGCGATTCCCTCGGCAATGGGGCCATCCCCAGTGAATGTCTCCGAACCAGACAATGGGCAGCCCGGAATGAGCGTCAGCCCAAGACTAAGGGCCACAACAACCGCAGGTGCGACGGCAGCTTTCACGACTTGATCCTCCCGTGGTCCTCTTTGACGGAACGGCCCGACACAGTCCTCTGGCGGCCGCCAAGCGGCTATGGCAGAACGTCGGCTACAACGTCGATCGTCTGCGAGGCGCTGATGTTCGGGTCGGTTTGATCCGTCACCGTCAACGAGATTCGAACAACCTTGCCGTCGACCTGCGACGGTGGAACGAAGACGAACATGTAGAAGTCGAAATACTGGTTGATGCCGCCGCCGGCGTCAAGCAGCGCCCGCGGCAGCAGCGTCTGGTGAATGAGCTGGTTGTTCTCGACGATGCGGATGCTCGTTGCGACGTCGACCGTCGCGCCGGGCGCAAAGCCGGTGACCCGAAAGCTGATGTATGCGTCGATCAGCCCCTGGAAGCCCGCCTGCATGTAGTACGTATCGCCGACGGCGAGTTTGGCATAGCTGCCGGCGTTGCTGCCGGTGCCCAGCTCGAGGTCTTCCTCCGCGGCCGCCGTGCACTGACCGGCGACGCAGTTGAAGCCCAGGTCGCAGTCGGTCTCGTGCGTGCAGCAGGTGTTGGTTGGGTCATTGGGGCACGGGTCGCAGCCGTCGGGAATGCCGTCGGTGTCCGCGTCGGCGAAGTCATCCGAGCCGGGACACAGGTCGTTGGAGTCGCAGACACCATCCGCATCGCTGTCGCCGCTGGCGTCGTTGCCGACGCAAACGTCGACGCAATCGGAGACGCCGTCGCCGTCCGAGTCGATCCGGTCGTCGCAGGTGTCGTTGCAGTCCTTGATTCCGTCGCCGTCCGAGTCGTCGTCGGCAACCCCGCAGCCGCAGACTCCCGGCTCCGTCTTGAGCGCGTCGTTCGGGCAGCCGTCGATGCAGTTGACCACACCGTCGCCGTCGGAGTCGATCAAGTCGTTACAGCCGTCGAGGCAGTCGGCTGTGCCGTCGCTGTCGCTGTCGGTGTCGGCTACGCCGCACCCGCAGGTTCCCGGCGAGATCTTGGCGGGATCGTTGTCGCAGAACTCGCAGACGTCGATCGCGCCATCGCCGTCACTGTCGGACTGGCAGGCGTCGGGCACGCCGTTGTCGTCGCAGTCCGCGGCGCCATTAGCCAGATCGACGGCGTCGTCGATGCCGTTGCCGTTGCAGTCGGTGATGTCCTGCTGGCTGCCGTTGTCGTTGGCATTGGCGTTATCGTTGCTGTTCTCGTTGTCGTTATTGTCGGGCGTCAGCAGGTGCAGCGTCTGCGGGTAGCCGGTCGTGTCGCCGAGCACGCGCACCAGCGCCAGGCCGGTGTACGGTGCGCTGAAGCGTCCGCCCACGCCGAAGAAACGCGCCGCGCTGGAAGCCCACAAGGCATGTACCGTCTGGTTGGTCGGCGCACTTTCGGCCGTCAGTTCAAGCGTTTCCGGGTTGAAGGCGCCGCAGTAGCCGTTCGTCCCGCCGACGACGGCCAGGCCCGGCTCGGCCATGAACACAGCATTGAGCCCCGGGACGCCGGCGGGCTTGGTCGTATTCCAGCTCGTGCCGTCATAGACGGAGATGCGCGCGCTGGAGCGGCCGCCGACGGCGACGATGTTGTCCTCGCTGGTTCCCCAGAGCGAAACAAAATCTTCATCGGCATCGGCGCCGGTCGGCACCTGCGCCCAGGTCGAACCGTCGTACTCGATGATCAGGCCGCGCTCGCCGACCGCGAAGACCTTCGAGCCGATGCCCCACACTTTGAACAGCGACGTGGCGTTGCGGTCGTTGGCCGGCACGGCGACGGGGGTGAAGCTGTCGTCGTCGGCATTGAACCGCAGCAAAGCGGGGTCGCCCTCGCCGATCGAGCCGCCGACGACCCACATTTCGTCAGGCGCTGCGCCCCAGATTCCCCACAGGTCCTCGGTGGTTCCGGTCTCCAGCTTGGTCCAGGCGACGCCGTCGTAGCGCACGGCGCTGCCGTCTTCGCCGACGGCGAACACCTGGTCGGAGCTGAAACCGTAGACCCAGACCAGCAGCGAGACGTTGGCCGGGACCTCCATCTCGCTCCAGCTTGAACCGTCAAAGTGGTAGATCTCGCCGGCGCCGGGCGAGCCGCCGACCACGAACACATCGCTGGCGCTGCTGCCCCACACGCTGGACAGGGCGCCGGTGACGCTGGCGTCGAACGCCAGCGCCCAGGCAGCATTCGCGCTTGGATCGCCGCCGGCGTTGTCGTTTGAATTGTCTGCGGGCGGCTGCGGCGGGCAGCCGAGTGTGAACAGCACAGTGGCTAGAAGTCCCAGCGCCGCGCGCCGCGGGTGCGCTGGGTGGATTGCCTGCGCGAACATCTTACCAAACCCCCTCGGACCGATCCGCACCGCCTTCCACCTGCAAAGGCGGCTGTTCCCCAGTCTCAGGCAGGCGGCGGGTCAGCGCCGACGCCTATTGGCAAACACTCCCAAACTGATCCAGCATGCTTTGAAGGTCTTCCAGCTTCACGCACCCGTCGGTGTCGATATCCGCAAGGGGGTTGAAGTCCTGGTCGCCTTCGCAGCGGCCGAAGTTGATCAGCAGCGTTGACAGATCAAGCAGGTCGACCACGCCGTCAGGCATGATCTCGCCCTGGCAGGGCTGCTCGACGATCGCGTACTCGCGGTCCGCCGGCAGGCCGTAGACAAACTGCGTTGCACCCGAGGGCCAGCGGATTTCCAGCCGGTCGATCTGCTCGGCATCGCCCAGCCCCAGATGCACGCGCAGTGCCGGCCCCGCAACGAACGATTCGCCGCCCAGCAGCTCGCGCATCAGGGTTCGCTCGCCGATCCGGGCGAAGACCCGCGCGCCGATCCCGTCGCGATTGGACGCGACGCCGGTCAGGTCGAGCATGGCCCAGTGGTGGCCGTTCAGCGATGGGCTGTTGTTCTCGTAAAGGCGCGGCTGAGCGGTCTTGCCGGTCACCAGAATATCGAGGTCGCCGTCGCGGTCGTAGTCGAACGTCACCAGTCCGTAGCCGTTGAGCAGCAGGCCGTTCTGGGTGTCGTCGCGGGTGAAATAGCCGTCGCCGTTGTTGACGAACAGCTTGCCGGGCGCGGCGCTGTCGACCGCCACGAGATCCAGGTCGCGGTCGTTGTCCAGATCGGCGAACTGCGTGCCCCAGCCGCTGCCAATGTAGCCGAAATACTCCACCCCGCGGGCCTGAGCTTCCTGCGTGAAGTAGCCCGCGCCGTCATTCACGTACAGTGCGTGCCAGCCGATGTTCGTTGAGAAAATGTCCAGGTCGCCGTCGTTTTCGATGTCGCCGACGGCCACGCCCATGTCGGAGGCGGTGTGCAGCACGCCGACCTCCGCGCTCACGTCGCGGAACGTGCCGTCGCCCTGGTTGCGGGCGTGGTAGTCCTCCTCAAAATCGATGGCGGAGTGCAGGTCCGGCCAGCCGTCGTTGTTGAAATCGGCCAGCACGACCGACCAGTAGCGCCGCTCGATATCCAGCCCGGCGCCGAACGCGCTGGTTTCGTCGGGGAAGCTCAGCGTCGCGTCGCCGCGCAGGAAAAAGCCCGGGCCGAACTGATGCGCCCGAATCACGTCCAGGTTGCCATCGCGATCGGTGTCACCCAGCGCCATGCCGCCGCCGGATTCGCTGTCGAAGGCGAGCGTCTCCGCCAGCCCGCCGAGGGTGAACGCGCCGCCGTCGTTCCTCAGGTACTCGACGCCGGTGCGATGGAAATCGCCGCTGCACCAGCGCGCCAGAAAGATGTCGTCG
>CAYOHG010000254.1:0-5642 GCA_964403685.1 uncultured Planctomycetales bacterium | reverse complement strand
GCAACACTCACGCCGCACCAACCACGCTGTCGCGTGATCGGGAATAGCTATTTAGCCGCGTGTCCATGTGGATTTCGGATGCGGCGTGGACATATTTCCTGTCAACGATCCGTTTTGCGGCGAGGATACGGGCAATCGCTTGAGGAAAGATGTCACCTCGGCACCGGCCGCTTCAGTTCTCATCCATCAGCGACTGCGACAGCGCGATCATCGAGAATGCCGTGCCGTAGGGCTTGCCGTAGGTGTTCATGTAGTAATCCCACATCGAGCCGTCGGCCACCTGCGTCTTGACGATCTCGTGGCGCAGCCGCGGCCAGGCCTGTTGGCGGTGCTCGCGCGGCAGCGTGGCGATCAGGCCGGCGGCGTAGCAATGGGCGTAGCAGTAGAAGTAGGCCGCGTTGGCGTAATAGGCCTCGTGCGGAATCGGCCGGCCGCGGGCGATGTCCAAGAAGCGGTGATAGCGGAAGAAGTTCTCGATGCCGCGCTTGACCTCATCACTGGATAGCTCGATCCCCGCGCGCCGCAGGGCCAGATTGCATACCTGAGTGCGCCCCAGCGAACCCTTGATATGGTTAATGCCCTCGCCGTGGCGCGGCGTGGGGATGGTGTCGACGCTGTACGAATACGCGCCGTTGGGCAGCCGGCAACGCTGCACAGCCTGCACGGCACGGGCGAGCATCTTCTCATCGAACGTCCAGCCGGCCTGCCTGGCGTCGAGCAGCGCCAGCACGGCGCTGGCGGTGGCAAAACTGGTCGCCCAGGACGAGGGGAAGGTGATCGCCTCGCCCTCGTAGTAGCCCCAGCCGCCGGAAGGCGTCTGATACTTCTCCAGCCGGTCGATCAGGGTCGCGCCGGCGCGGTCGAGCTTCTCCAGCAGCGGCGAGCCGGCCAGCCGTGGATCGACCCGCGCCTGCGCCAGGCCCTGCAATCCGAAGATGAAACCCCAGGCGGCATCGATGTCCCAGTCGTTCGAGCGGCGCAGGTCGGCGTTGGTGCAGATGAACTCCAGTCCGCGCTCGAAGGCCGCCCGCACGGACTCGGTTTCTTCCACGTTCTGAAGCGCCATGCAGCACAGGCCGGTGGTGGCCACCTGCCAGCCGCGGTGCGTCTCGGGGTGCATGAAGATGTCGTCGTAGCCGGGCAGGGCGTCGCGATGCGAACCCCATGAGCCGTCGGGGTTCTGTGTGCGGACGAGGTAATCCGCCCCGCGCAGCAGCGCCGCCCGCACTTCCTCCAGCGTAGCGATACGGCCGTCGTCCTGAGCCGGGCACAGTCCGGCGGCGGGCAGCGCCAGCGCGGCGACGACGAACCAGCGGCTGAACAGATGAGCGGGCATGCAGACCCCACTTGCCGGGCCGACCGCGCGTGTTACTCGCGCCATTCCAGGCGGCGCGGCCACTGATCCTCGAACTCGATCACCTCGGGTTTCCCATCGGGGCGAATGTGCGCGAAGAACGTGTCCTTGGCCTTGTCATAGGTTACGCGGCCGTTGGCAATCGTGTAGCGCACCTGCGTCATGTAGCTGAGCAAATCGCCGTCGGCCACAACCAGGTCGGCGTCTTTGCCGACGTCGATCGACCCGACGCGATCATCCACGCCGAGAATCCGGGCGGCGTCGATGGTGATGGTGCGCAGCGCCTCAGCGTTGGTCAGGCCGCCGCGGACGGTGAAGGCCGCTTCGAGGTTGAGTTGCAGCAGGTTGCGGCCGCCGAGACCGACCACGTCGATGCCGGTCGACTCGGGAATGACCGCCACGGGCACACCGGCGCGGCGCAGCCGGGCGGCGTTCTCGATCGTGCCGCCGGTGGGGCGGTTGAAGCGTTCATCGGGCAGACCCGCGCCGCCGGAAGTGACGATGCGCGGGTTGATCACGACGCCGACGCCGGCCTGGCCGAGCCGTTCGGCGACGATCCAGCCCTCAGTGGCGCCGCGGATGACGAGGCGGAAGCCGAACTGCTGCGCCAGATCGGCCAGATCGAGCAGGTCCTGGGTCTGATCGGCACTGGCGACCGCGAGGGTCTCGCGTCTCAGCAGGTTGAGGAGCTTTTCGTATTCACCCTTGAGCCATTCCTTGTCGGGCGGTTTGGCCTTTTCATCGGTCTGCTTTTCGATCTCGTGACGCGACAGTTCGGCCAGGTAGTCGCGCACGCGTTCGAGGTCGGCCCGCAGCTTGGCCCGCTCGATCGGCCGGTTGCGCGAGTAGTTCAGGTTGTAGTACAGGTTGCGCCGCAGCACCATGTCATCGACTGAACCGTAGGTCAGCTTGACCGCGTCGTTCTGAGCGAGCGCCGTCGTGATGCCCGCCGCCCGGGCGATCCGCAGGTTGAGCGAGAATACACTCGTGCTGTGCTCCGGCGGCGGCGCGCCGAACAGGCCGCCCGAGCGCGCCGCGATCAGTCCGGGGTACACGTTCAGGCCGGCCGCATCGATGACTTCGCACTCCGGAGGCAAGCGCACCTCGCGGCCGACGGCGACGATCCGGCCGTTCTTGCTCAGCACGGTTGCCCGCTCCAGGACGGGGCCGGAAACGGTGAATACCCGGCCGTTGATGACGGCGAAGAAGCGGTCCTTTTTTTCGGCTGGCGCACTTGTGCTGCTGGTCGCGCCGCTGCTGGCGGTCGCGGAAGTAGCGGTCGGCTTGCTGGCGCTGCTGGTCGTCGCCGGGCCGCTGGTCGGCTGGGAATCGGGCTGGGAGGCGGGCTGCGTCGCGGGCTGCGAGACGGGCTGGCTCTGCGGCTCCTGCGCCCCGAGCGGCGCGGCCGCTGCGCCGAGCACAGCCGCCAGCAGCGCGACCAGCCATGCGGCCTGGCCGCGCCCTCGTGCACGGAATGCATGTGCCATCACTGCACGTCCTCCACTTCGTGCACGATTTCTCCGGCGATCATAACTTCGCGGACGCGCGCCAGAGGCTCCAGCGGATCGCGGTTGAGGAAGATGAAGTCGGCGTCCTTGTCCTTCTCGATGGAGCCGAGCCGCAGATCGATTCCCAGCAGCTTCGCCGGCTGAAGCGTAACGGACTTCAGCGCGGCGGCGCGGTCCCAGCCGTTGGCGACCAGCTCCGCCAGCCGCTCGAAGATCTCGTTGTGCGACGCCGAGGAATCGCCGATCGGGGAAATGGTCACTTCGCACCCGGTCGCGGCGATGTCGCGGACGAGGTTGATCCGCTCGGTGGAGAATTGCACCTGGTGCAGGAACGGCCAGAGCACCAGCGCGGGCTTGTCTTCGCGCAGCGTGTCCAGCACAAACTGGAGGTCGGTCTGGACGTTGTTGCGGACGACAAACTTGTGGGCGATCTCGAACTGACTGAGCACCTGGCGGGCGTGCAGGTAATCCGAGCCGCCGCCCAGCTCGATCAGCGCAACGACGCCCTCCTTCTTTTGAATCAGATCGACCAGCGGCTGGTAGGCGGGTTCGATCTTGGGCGGCTCGAAGGCCGGCTGCGTCGCGGGGGCGCTGGCTGGCTGGGTGGCCGGGGCGCTGGCCGGCGCGCTTGCCGGAGCGGCCTTTGGGGTTTCCTTCTGCTTCTTCTCGAACTCCTCGCGGGCCTTGTCGACCTTCTCAATCTCTTTCTTGGCGCGTTGCAGCGCTTCGAGCAGCGCCTTCTTATCGCCGTTCACCCAGACGTACGCGACGCGCTGCAACTCGCGCTGCTCAGGCGGGCCGCCGGTGCGGAGGATCATGGCCCGGCCGGGAATGCCGTCGCCGGCGGGCACGAGTCCGACGGTGGTGTAGCCGGCCCGCAGCAAAGGCTCGAAACCGTCTTCGCGCTGGAAATACTCGTCGGCGACGGTGAGATGGGCCTGCACCCCGCTGCGCGAATAGCGCGGCTGGTCGAAACGTGAGACTGGGTTGATCAGCCCGGGCATGACAACGCGGTCGCGGGCGTCGATCACCTTGGCGTTGCGCGGGAATTCGAGCGCTCGGCCGATGTTGCGCACCCTTCCGTTGACGAGCACGATCATGCCGTTGTCGAGCTCGTCGCCGACGATCGGGATGATCTTCCCGGCACGGATCACGACCAAGTGCTCGTCGTCGCCGGTGCCCGCGTCCGCCGCACCATCGGGCTTCCCGCCGGTGTCCTGGGCCCGGCTCATCGCGGGCAGCGCGGTCAGCACGGCCAGCAGCGCCGCGAACCGCACGCTTGACGCGACGAGCGACGATCGGCGCGCCGGGCACGTGGCGCCGGTTCGAACGCGCGGGGAAAGGCTGAACAGCGTTCGCATGCGATGCGTTCCTAGAAGCGGCGGACACCCTTGGTGCCGTCGTACACCACGCGGCCGTTGACGACCGTCATCAGGCAGGCGGAGCGCGGATCGAGCGGATCCCCGGTCCAGATCGAGAGATCGGCCTCCTTGCCGGCCTCGATGCTGCCGAAGCGCTCGTAGAACCCCAGCGCCTTGGCAGGAACCGCGGTTACGGCCTTCAGCGCCGGATACGGCATCCAACCGTACCAGCACGCCATCGCCGCCTGGTAGCTCAGTTCTTCCTGCGGAATGACGGGCGCGTCGGTGTTGATACCTAGACGGTGCATCCCGTTTTTCCACCATCCGCTGGCATTGCCGATCATCCGCGCCGCGGTGCGGTCGAAGTGAAACTGCCGCGGGCCGTTCAGGCACCAGGCATCGCTCTCGAGCACAACCGGCGCGACCTTCCAGGCGTCGAACGTACAGTGATCCAGCACGGTCCAGATACGCAGCCCCTTGGTTACCATCTGGACCGTCATCAGCAGCACCTGGTACATCTGCGTGTGTACTGTGGCGGGATACTCGCGGCGGAAGAGCCCGCGAAAATCATCCCAGATTGGATCGAACGCTGGCTTCTGCCTGGTTTCGCCGCTCTCGAACGCCTCCCACGCCAGGTGATAGGCCAGCGCTTTTTCGAGCGTGGTGCGGGTGTTCCAGTTCATGAAGCTGCGGTTGTTGCCGCCGAAATACCATTCGGGGTTGCCCGATTGGGCGATCTTCAGCGAGCCCGGCGTGCGCAGAATCACTTCGTCGGGTGTGTCGCCGCCGGACTTGGCGACCGTACCGAAGCCGCTGATGTTGGTGCCCGAGCCGGGAATCAGCATCATGGTGGTGACGCCGCCCATGCGGGCCATCTTGACCAGGTCGTTATTGGGTTGAATGGCGGCACGCGTGTCGAGGCCGGGATTGGTCTGGTAGACCATGTCATTGAGGTCCGAGAGGCTGCCGGCGACATGGTTATGGCCTTCCACCAGGCCGGGCACCAGCCAATGCTCGGGGAATTCGTACCGTGTGTAGTCATCGGGAACGGTGATCTCCGCCGCCGGGCCGACCTGCTCCAGCTTGCCGTCGCGAACGAGCACGACGGCATCGTTAATGACGCGGTCGGTGTCGTCCATGACGACGACCTTCGCGACGCGGAAGGCGAGCTTCGGCGCCGCGCTGCCCGACGGCTCGGCCGCCTGGGCCGGCGCGGCGGGCACCAGCGCCAGCGCCAGCAGCGCCAATCCGCAGCCACCGAACGGTTTTAACCACGGCCGCGTGCTAATGAACCACATCGGGAACCTCCTGTCCGCGCACGAAGGCGCGCATCAATCGCGCGCCGGCGTCGAACGGGTGTGCACTGAAGATCAGCACGTCGCCGTCGCGCGACAGCCGCGTCACCTCGTCCACCGCATC
>CAYOHG010000253.1:0-5646 GCA_964403685.1 uncultured Planctomycetales bacterium | reverse complement strand
AGCCGCGGCGCAAGGTGCATCGGCGGCCAGCCCATCCCGACCGCCGATGCTACGCGACACTCTGAATCGCGATCGCCCGAAAGCGCGGCACGAAACCGCTAGCAGGTGACGCCGAACACGACGAGCAACATCGACAGATCGGTCAGGTCGATGTTGCCGTCGCCGTTGAGATCGCCTTGCTCAGGCGTCCCGCTGCCGGTCGTGCCGAAGTTGACCAGCAGAATCGACAGGTCGTCAAGGTCAACGCTGCCATCGCCGTTGAGATCGCCAACACAGTCGGGCGCGGCAAGTCCCCACTTGGCGAAGCCGCCGGAGGGGAAGCCATCGGCGCCGCCGACGAACCCGAAGCTTCCGCCGACGAACAGTCCCGGCCCCGATCCGTCGTCGAATGTGACCATGCTCTCGACGGGGGTGGCGTAGTAGTACGTCTGCGAGAGCGCCATTCCAAGGTCGAGGTCGTGCCAAGCCGAGCCGTCCCAGGCTGCGATGTCGCGAGCCGGCAACCCGCCCGCGGTGTGGAAGATGCCGCCGACGTACAGGCGGGGGCCGTTCCCGTCATCGTGCACGTGCATGGAACGCACCTGAACAGACACGCTGGAGCCGGTGTACTTGTCCAGCCCGGTGCCCAGCGCCACCCACGCGCTGCCGGTCCACTTCGCAACGCGCTTGGCGGACACGCCGCCGGCAGTGGTGAAATTCCCTCCGGCGAACAGCGCCGGACCACTACCGTCGTCGTACGCGGCGATGACGTTGATGCTGCCGCCGACCGAGGTGGTGTGGTCAACGAATGCGGTGCCGTTCCACTTCAGGATACCGGCCCCGCCGGCGTTGAGCGTCCCAGCCGCGTACAGCGCCGGACCCGAGCCATCGTCGAGCACGGCCAGGTGGTTCGTGCTTCCCAGGGCCGTGTGAATGGTGTTCCACGCAACGCCGTCCCAGCGGCTGACCCGATACTCCCACGTGCTGCTGCTGTTGTTCCAGAAGTACCCCGCTGCGTATAGCTTCGAACCGCTGCCGTCGTCGAAGCTGACCAGGGTTGGAACGTGGCCGACGGCGGACGAAATGCCCGTTGCGACGGGGCTGAACGTGGTGCCGTCGTATCGAATGACGTGGCCGACCGGCGAACCGAGGTAGTGCGTGAAATCGCCCGCGATGTAGAGCGCCGGGCCGCTGCCGTCGTCATGCGCGGCGATGGCCTCGAGGTACGCGGTGGAGGCTGGGCCGTTGGGATCGACAGCGGTTAGATCGCCCACAGGCGGACCGAGCACCGTCCAGTGCGCGCCGTCGAAGGTGGCCAACTCGCGGTCCACGCCGAAAATCGCCTCCCCGCCGCCGTTGTCCCAAAGGGTCAGACGCTTGGCATGCCGCGGCTCGGCCTGCCAGTTCGGCAGCGCCAGCCACGCACTGCCGTCGAAATAGCTGGTGCCGCTGATCAAGCGAATTGGCTCGGGACCGCTGCCGTCGGGATCGAATGCTTCCAGGCTCGTCGTGGTGGCGCTGGAATCCGGCACGACCGTCCAATCAGTCCCGTCCCAGCGGTGAATTCCGGCCCCAAAACTCGACGAGACGTTTCCGAGCACGTAGAGCGCCGGGCCGGCCCCGTCCTGTAGATCCAGCGCGCGCAGCCAGGGGCCATACGCGGTTACGTTGCTGCTGATCCCCTGCCCGCCACCATTCAGCACCGCGGAGAATGCAACACCGTCCCAACGCGCAATCGTGTGAATCGTTGGATCGCCGGAGGCGGATGTGATATCTCCCGAAGCGAACAGCCGCGTGCCGGACCCTTCGTCCAGCACCGCCAGGTCGTCAACGATATCGCCAACGAGCCCGGTCCCGACCGCGGCGAAGTTTGTCCCGTCCCAGCTTACCAGGTTCGGCGACGTTTGCCCTGCGAGCCCGAACGACCCTGCCAGATACAGCTTCGGGCCGTTGCCGTCATCCCACAGCTCCAGCGCGCGGCCCCAAATCTCCCCGTAAGCCCCATTCGCAAGACCTGAACCGACCAGGCCCCAGGCACCATTGTCCAGCTTCCACAGGCAGGTGCCGTTCACCCCTGAGGCATGCCCGCAGGCATACAGGGCCGGACCCGACCCGTCGTCAAAAACCGCCACGTCCTGGAGCCAGCCGCCGTACGTGCCGAACGGCCAGGTACCCAGCGCCGTCCACTGAGTTCCATCCCAGCGCGCGACACCACCAGTGGTCACCGAGCCGACCTTCTGAACCATGCCGACGGCGTAGGCGTCCATGCCGCCGGGGCCGTCGCCGTCGATGTCGAGTGCAACTATTCGCTCCACGAGGTTGCCGGCGCCCGAGGTTCCACCGGTAGTGAAGAAGCGCTCGCCGGCGATGAGCCAGTACTCATGACCAGTGTCGGCACCGAAGCGAGAGGCGTAGGAAAGGCTGGAGTCGTAGGACAGCAGTTCGGGGCCGCTGGCGGTGTCCGCGACGGCCAACCAGACGCTGCTGCCCGGCCTCCCGGGGGTCATCAGAGAGTCGCGCTGCCAGGCGGGGTCAGTATTTCCCGCGAGGGCCGATTCGAACAGGAAGAAACCGCAGACACAATGCCGCAGAGCGGTTACGTGACAGATCTGATTGAACCAGCGCATAGACGCCTCCTGCAAGCTCTTGAGATGACGCGAACGGACGTCTCCACCACGGTCAGGCGAATGGGGCGGGGATCGAAAGCTCCGCTCCGCGCATCGCCGGAATCACGTCCTGCAACGAAGATAGCGGAGCCCGCTCACACAGTCAATACAATTCTCAGGGAGAATTGCAGTAGAATTATTGCAGCCTGTGCTAAGAAGTTTGACATGAATGTAACATCTTGTTAAAAAATAGCATGCGACGATCAACCGAAAGCCAGTCCGTCGAGGTTCGAATCGAATCAGTTGCGCTCAAACTGACGAACGCGATTCGCGAACTGATTGATGACCTTCCGGGCGCGCCCCATCGTCCGCAGGAGCTCGCCAGAACCCTCGGTATCAACAAGGACCTCTCCAGTCGAGTGCTCAGTGCGGCGCGCCGTCAGGACGCCTTCGCTGCCGTACACGCGATTCCCGGCCCGGCGCCGCTGCGGCAACTGGTTCGCGCCGCAGGCCGCAAAGGGGCATCCGAGCAGTTCGTGAACGCTGCGGAGGCAGCCATCCGCGAATTCGAGAACCTGATTCGCAATGACACCGGAGATCGCGCCGGCCTGGAGGCGATCATCGGTGCACGGCTGCCGGACGCCCGCGAAAAACTGGAGATCAACGCCCGCCAGGCGGTCTTTCGAGGCACGGCCGCGATCAAAGGACTCATGGCAGACACCGCACTGGTCAGCTTCATTGTGCACCCGTCCGCCCAGGATCCGAACGCCTGGTGTGACACGCTCATGCTGGGAGGTTTCACGGCGCTACGCCGCTTGCGGCCCGGTGCGCTGGTGCGCTTCACGGCCGTGCTGGCTGAGCCGGAGCACCAACGGGCCACGCTCGACGGTGCCAGCGTAACGGCGGAAAGCGGCCCGCTCCTGTCTCAGTTCTGCTCGCCCAGCCCCCCGCCCATCGGCGTCAGCGTGCAGCGCGACCGAGTGCAGTACGACATGGCCGAGGGCTGCGTCGGTCCGCGCTCGGCCGTCGACGTGTTTCTGGCGGAGCACTACCCGCGCAATCACGCGCGCTATCGGCAGGACTCGGTTGGCGGCAAGCGCTGGTTCTTCGCCACGGTCGAGCAGCCTGTGAAAACCCTAGTCTTTGACATCTTCCTGCACGAATCGGTCTGGCCGAACAGCGTGCCGGAACTGCGGCAGTTCGATACGACGGTCGGCGGGGTGGTCGATCCTAATGATGCGCAATCCGACAACGCGCGGCTCGATCTGGCCGATTCGGTCAGCCCGTTGGGACGCGGGCTGGCGCGCTTTCGCGTCAAGGAGATTCCCAACTACCTCGACATGCTGCGGTTCGTCTGCGCGAAGGTGGACTGGAACGTCGATGCGTTTCGCGCTTACCGCTGCAAGATCCCGTATCCGTTCTACGGGGCGCAGATCTGCATGCTGTTCGACCCCCCCGCCCAGGCGTGACGCGGATCGCCCTGGAGGCGCGGTGTCCGGCCACGAACGGTCCAGTCCGGCTCGGTTCGCTTGGCCTCGGGGACAGGAGGGCGGCAGGCTGAGCACAGCGCATCGGCAGCCGGAGCCGCGGCGTAAAGCGCATCGGCGGCAGGCCGGCCGATCCCGGCCGCCGACGCCACGCGACACTCTGAATCGCGATCGCCCGAAAGCGCGGGACGAGACCGTCAGCAGCTCGTACCGAAGTTCACCAGCAGCATCGACAGATCCGTCAGGTCGATGTTGCCGTCGCCGTTGAGGTCGCCTTCCTCCGGCGTCCCGCCGCCGGTCGTGCCGAAATTCACCAGCAATTCCGACAGATCGTCGAGGTTGACGTTGCAGTCGCCGTTGAGATCGCCGGTCGGGTGCGGGCAGAAGCCAACGAGCGCGTCGTTGCTGGTCTGCGAGCCGCAGGTGTTCGAGACCACGACCGAGTAGGTGCCAGCGGTGGCGGCGTTCACGCTGGCGATCTGGTAGCTGGACGAATTGGCGCCGTTGATGTCGCTTCCATTGCGGCGCCACTGATAGGCCAGTGGCGCATAGCCGCCGGCCGCGACCGTCAGCGTCAGCGGGCTGCCCTCGCATACCGTGTCGCCAACGGGCTGCTGTGTAATGCCAACCTCGGGAATGGTCATGTCGCACAGCGCGACAGCATTGGGATCCGCCATGTACGCCAGCATGTATTGGTTAACGGTCTGCGGGTGAAACTCCAGGATAATGTTGACCATGCCGCCCGAGCACAGGTGGCAGTAGCTCATGATCGTGCCGTTGGGCGCAACGCTGCAATCGCCGTAGCCGCAGCCGTCAATCGGCGGAACGCTGTCGTGCGTGTGCGGCGCGGCGAAGATGTGGCCGAACTCGTGGAAATAGACCATCGGGTCCCAGTTCTGCGGGTGGTTGTTCTGGAGCGGGTACGGAAAGAAGCCGCTCAGATTGGCCGAAAGGGCGTAGTCGTACTCGGGGTAGCACATGCCCGGGTAGTAGGCCACACCGCCGCCCAGCCCGCGGCCGGAGAGGAAGTGCGCCGCGTTGCGCTGCACGTGCGTCATGTTCGCATTCCAGTAGTCCTGGAACTGGAAGAGCTGGTTGACCGTATCGCCCTGGTCCCAGGGGTCGTTGCTGCTCGACCAGACCCGCAGATAGTCGATCTGCAAACGCATATTCAGATCACGCTGGTACACGTCCGTCGCCGCGGCGGTCAGCAGCGTGGCGTAGGCAGTCGACGCGGCGGTATTGCCGCCGAAGAGCCAGCCGGTGAACTCGTAGTCGCTGTCGAGCGCAATCCGGGCCAGCCGGCAGGGTGCGCCGCCGCGCAGATCCGCCCCCGCAGTGCCGACGGGGCGCAACCGGCGCAGTTCGTCGGCTCGGCAGCGGAACTCCTGACATTCGATCGCGTCCGCCGGCAGCGTGCTGAGGTTGTAGACGACGGTGGGTCGGCCGGCCCCAAACGGCCCGCTCGACAGGATGAACGTCTGCCCGTCGTACTCGATGGTTCCCTGGCTTCCCAGTGGCGACAGGCCGAGGAACACGTGCGAGCCGGGCGCGCCGGCGCCCTGCCCGCGCAG
>CAYOHG010000252.1:0-5661 GCA_964403685.1 uncultured Planctomycetales bacterium | reverse complement strand
CCCCGCGCCGCGAACGCCGACGATCTGGTCGCACGGATCGAGCGCGAGCTTCCCCGGCTGAAGGCGGGCCAGCCGCTTCGTGAGGCACCGTGAGCACCGATTCCCCCCCGCGCGCGACGAATCCACCTTCCGCGGCACGCCAGGCCGCCGGGCCCGCCGGCCGTGCGAGCCCGTGGTTCTGGCCGGCGCTGGCGGGTCTACTGGCAATCGGCGCCGTGCTGCGATATCTGCTCGTTTCGGACTACCTCGCGCGCAATCCTTTCGCCCACGTCCCGCGCGTCGATGCGCTGACTTACTGGGAATGGGCCGGGCGCATCGCCGCCGGACACCTCAGCGACGGCGTGCCGTTTTTCTCGGCTCCGCTGTATCCCTACCTGCTCGGGCTGGCGCGGGCCGCGGGGGCGGACATCGCGACGGTCTACCACCTACAAGCCGTGCTGCTGGATAGCCTGACTGCCTTGCTGCTGGCGCTGATCGGCCGACGTCTGGCCGGCGCCGCGGCGGGCCTCCTGGCGGCGGCACTTTTTCTCATCGCGCTGGAGCCGGCGTCCTCCTCCCTGCGACTGCTGACCTCGGCGGTACAACTACCGCTCGTGGGCCGGGGGGGGCGGGCGATGCGCGCGGCGCTGGCGCGCCAGACGACGGCACGCGCGGCCCTGGCGGGCGCGGCCCTCGGCCTGCTGTGCCTTTCGCATCCGCCGGCGATGCTCGCGCTGCTCGGGTTCGCGGCGTGCTGCTGGTGGTTTGGATCGCGCGGCCGCGCGGCGCGGCTGCGTCCGGCGGTCGCATTGCTGGCGGGCGGCGCGGCCATCGCCCCGGCGACGATTCATAACTACGCGGTGAGCGGGGAATTCTTCGCGATTCAGTCCGTCTCGGGCATCAATTTCCGCCAGGGCAACGGCCCCGGAGCCGAGGGAATCATCACCATGATCCCCGGCACGTCGAACGACCGCGAGGAGCTTTTTCGTGCCGCGCAGGAAGCGTTTCTGCGCCAGCACGGCCGCGAAGGAAGCTGGAAGGAGATCGACCACTACTACCGCGACCAGGCGCTGGCCTACCTGAATGAGGACTGGGCGCGCGCGGCGGCGCTCGTCGTCCGCAAACTGTACTGGTACTTCACTGCGCGAAATTTCGCCGATATCTACTCGCCAACCCTCGAGATCTCCGAGGGCCTGACGCCACGGCTGGCCTGGTTCCCGCTGCACAGTGCCTGGTTGCTGCCGCCGACGGCGCTGGCCTGCATTCTCTGGCTGCGCCGACCCGCCCTGCACGCCCCGGCCCTGCTGCTGTTCAGCATCACGCTCGTTGCGGTGGCACTGTTCTGGTTCACGCCGCGCTATCGCGTGCCGGCGGCGCCGGTGATGTGTTTCGCGACGGCGTGGGTGTTGATCGAGGCGTTCCGGCATCGCAAAAGCTGGGGATGGCCGGTTGCGACGGCCGCGGCCCTGGCGGTCGGGCTGGGCAGCGGCCCGCTGAACGCCGCCATCGGTTTCGACTCCCCCGAGCGCATCCGCGCGGCGTTTCTGGACGCGGTCGGGCGCGCGCATCTCGAGCTCGGCAACCCGCAGGCGGCGCGCGACTGGCTGCTGCGCGCGGTCCAGGCGGACCCGCGCAGCGCCAGCCCGCACGTCGGATTGGCCGGCGTTCATGAGCAGACGTCGCAGCCGGCAGAAGCGCTCGTCGAGCTGCGCTGCGCCGCAGAGCTCGAACCACGCAATCCGTTCGTCCTTGAACAGCTCGGCCGGACGCTCGCCGCGCAGCAGCGGCTGCCCGAGGCGCGGGCCGCGTTCGAGCGCTTTGCGGCCCTGCGGCCGCGCGACCCGAAGGCCCGCAACAATCTCGGCAAGGTGCTGCATCTGCTGAATGACCTGCCCGCGGCTCGGCGGGAATACGAAACCGCCCTCAAGCTCCTGCCGCAATACGCCACGGCCCAGGAGAACCTCGGCGACCTGCTGCTGCAAACCGGCGAGATCGACGCGGGATTGAAGCGGCTGCGTGCCGCGCTTGAGCTTGCGCCCAATGCGTCCTTGCTCAACAAGCTCGCCTGGTACCAGGCGACATTACCGCAACGCCCGGCGGCGGAGCGGGCCGAGGCACTTGCGTTCGCCCAGCGCGTCCTGGACGCCGTCGGTCCCGACCAGCCCAGCGCGCTGGACACCCTGGCCGCGGCGCTGGCGGCCAACGAGCGCTTCGCCGACGCCGTCCAGACGCAGCGGCGCGCGGTGGAACTCTTCGAACAGACCGGCCCGCCCGAATCGGCGAACGCGGCGCGCGAGCGACTGCGATTGTACGAATCCGGCCAGCCATTCGTGCAGCCAAGCGACTGAAACGCAGTCCGTCAGGGCGTCGCAGCCGCCGCGCGATCGAACACGACCGCGCCCGCGATGATCGTCTGGACGACCTTCGTGCCGGGGATGTCCGCGGCCGCACAGCGCATCACATCCCGATCCAGCACAACGAAATCCGCCAGCTTGCCTTTCTCAAGCGAACCCTTCAGCGTCTCCTCGAACGCGGCGTAGGCGGCGTCGATGGTGAAGAGCCGCAGCGCCTCTTCGCGCGTCAGACGCTCCTCGGGGTGCCAGCCGCCGGTCGGCTGGGCTTCCAGGTTCTGCCGCGTGACGGCGGCGTACAGCCCCAGCAGCGGGTTGGGCGACTCAACCGGAAAATCGCTGCCGCCCGCGACGACCGCTCCGCGGCGCAGCAGGCTGCTCCACGCATACGCCCCGCGCGCCCGATCGTCGCCTACGCGAGCCTCGACCCAGCGCATGTCGCTGGTGCAGTGCGTCGGCTGCATCGAGGCAATGACGCCCAGCCGGGCGAAACGGCCGATGTCTTCCGGCGCGAGCAGCTGCGCATGTTCGATGCGAAAGCGCCGCTCGGCCGAAGCCGTTTGCTGCGCCGCACTGAACGCCGCCGCGTATGCATCCAGCGTCTCCCGGTTTCCACGGTCGCCGATCGCATGCGTGCACACCTGGTAGCCGCGCGCCAGCGCATCTTGCGCGACCGCGCGGATGAAGTCCGGCGGCATGACGGCCAGCCCCGTGAACGCGCGGCCGTCCTCGTCGACCGGCCGATCGCTGTAGGGTGACAGCAGCCACGCACCGCGCGATCCCATCGCACCGTCGGCGTAGAGCTTGCACGCCCGCACAGTCAGCCGATCGCCGATCCGCAGTCCGTTGTCTTCAAAGTAGCGCTGCGCCTGCTCGCCGTGGATCATCGCGTAGATGCGCAGCTTCAGTTCTCCCGAGCGCTCCAGCGCCGCGTACGCCTGCACCTCGGCCGGCGACACGCCGGCATCGTGCACCCCCGTCAGCCCCATGGACAGGCAGACCGCCTGGGCCTTGCGGATCAGTTCGGCGGTGTCGGCGGGCGGCTGGTCGATGTGCCGGGCCAACAGGTCCATCGCGTTGTCGATCAGCAGGCCGGTCGGTTCGCCGCGCTCGTCACGCAGGATTTCGCCGCCAGCCGGCTCGGGCGTCTCGCGGGTGATGCCGGCCCGCTGGAGCGCCAGGGCGTTGGCCAGCCCGGCATGACCGTCCACGCGCGTGATCCAGACCGGGTGGTCCGGTACGGCCCGGCTGAGCGCTGCGTGCGTCGGCAGGACGCGCTGCGGCCAGCTTTCGTGATCCCAGCGACCGCCGAGAATCCACTGACCGGCGGGCGTGCGGCGGGCCTTGTCGCTAACCAGCGCGACGACTTCGTCGAACGAGCGCGCCGCGCTAAGGTCGATGCGCCCCAGGGCGAAGCTGCCCAGCCCCAGCACGTGCCCGTGGGCGTCGATCAGTCCGGGCAGCACCGTCTGCCCAGCCAGGTCCAGCACGCGCGTCCGTTCGCCGCGATGCACGCTCATGTCTGCGTTCGAGCCGACCGCGGCCAGCCGGCCGTCGCGGCAGGCGAGCGCCTCGGCCCGCGGCCGGTGGGCGTCGAGCGTGTACACGTTCCCGTTCACAACGATCAGGTCGGCGGGCGGCGGGCTGCTTTCCTGCGACTCGGCCGCCGCGCTGAGTCCGAACGCAATCGTCGCCATAATTGCCCACCCGAACATGATGCGCATCGGAAAACCCTCGCTGCCGGGCGGCATCGTCGGCTCCGGGCGGCCCCTTTGTCCAGCGGTTCCAGCCTTGCGGGCCGCCGGCCGACGGCCTGTCCCGTCCGCGTTGTAATGGCGCCGCCGGGCCCATCGCGCCAACGCCCGCTGTTTGGCGCAGCGGGATCGGATGCGCCGGCGGCGTCGCGTTTCGGCCAGCTTTGTCGCATAATCCGCCCCCAATGGCTCGCGAGTCATTCGGCACGCTGTTGGCGCAGTTGCAGCGCTCGATCGCGCTCATTCGCGAAGAGCTGGGCCGGCGCGTCATCGGCCAGAGCGCCGTCATCGACCAGATGCTGGCGGCGGCGCTGACGCGCGGACACTGTCTGCTGGTCGGCGTGCCGGGTCTGGCCAAGACGCTGATGGTCTCGACGTTTGCCGAGATTACTTCGCTGCGCTTCAAGCGGATTCAGTTCACGCCCGACCTGATGCCCAGCGACATCACCGGGACGAACGTGATCGACGAGTTGCCGGATGGGCGGCGCGAGTTCCGCTTCGTTCCGGGGCCGGTCTTCGCCAACATCGTGCTGGCCGACGAGATCAACCGCACGCCGCCCAAGACGCAGGCCGCGCTGCTGCAAGCGATGCAGGAGCGACAGGTGTCCGCCGGCAACCAGACCTATGACCTGCCCAGCCCGTTTGTCGTGATCGCCACGCAGAACCCCATCGAACAGGAAGGCACGTATCCGCTGCCCGAAGCGCAGCTTGATCGCTTCATGTTCAATGTCTGGGTGGATTACCCGACGCTCAAGGATGAACGCCGCATTCTGGCCGCCGGCGGACAGTCGGATCCGCCGCCGCTGCGAACCGTGGTGAACGACCGCCAGTTAATCAACATGCAGAAGCTCGTCGCGGCGGTTCCGGCGACCGACTACGTGATCGACTATGCCGCCCGGCTGACGCGCGCTTCGCGGCCGGCGGACGCCAGCTCCCCCGAATTCATCCACAAGTACGTCGATTGGGGCGCCGGCCCGCGCGCCGGACAATACCTGCTGCTGGCAGCCAAGGCCTTCGCCGCGATGGAAGGCCGCGCCAGCGCCAGTCTGGACGACGTGCGCCGCGCCGCCGTTCCCGTGATGCGCCATCGCGTGGCGTGCAATTTCGCCGCGCAGGCCGAAGGGCTGGATTCGGTGCAGATCGTGCAGCGGCTGATCGAAGCCGTGCCCGAGCCGACGCTGCCCCGGACGGAATCGCCGCAGCCCGCACCAGAAGTGCACATGGACAGCGAGGGGCTGGCCGGCTGACAGCGACATTGGCAGACTTTCGACCGGCCGGCTCGTCCCGAAGTTGGAAGCGGAGTTCCCGGTGCCCACCGACACGTTGAACCTCACCTGGCGAACCGACCTGCGTCCGTTCGATGAGTCCGCCGTTCGGCGCATCGTCGTGTCGAGCGGCTTTTTCTCGCCGGCGGAAGTCGACGTGGCCTGCGAGCTGGTGCGCGAGCGGCTGGCGCGCGGCGATGCCAGCGGGTATTTCTTCGTGCTCGCTTCGCAGGGCGAGCAGCTCGTCGGCTACGCCTGCTACGGGCCGATCGCCTGTACCGTGGCGAGCTTTGATCTCTACTGGATCGCGGT
>CAYOHG010000251.1:0-5664 GCA_964403685.1 uncultured Planctomycetales bacterium | reverse complement strand
TCGTACGGCCGTTTGTGCCGGTTGATCACGCGCGGACGGATGCGGGCGCGCAAGGGCTATTGCCGGGTCTCCCTGAAGGATGTGGCCGAGCTGGCGGCGGGGCTGATCGGGATTGTGGGGGAATGGGGAAGGGACGCAGGGTCGGAGGGACGAAGGGACGGAGTGAAAGAGCAAGCGAAAGGCTTGCGGGGCGCGGATGAAGCCGCGGCGGAGCCCTGCGTCTCATCGTCTCTGCGTCTCTCCGTCTCTTCGGATTGGCTGACCGTTTGGCGCTCGGCGTTCGGGGCCGATCTCTATCTGGCGGTCACGCTCAGCTATGACCTGCCCGATGCGCAGCGGCTGGCGCTGGCGGCGGAACAGTCGCGCCGGCTGGGACTGCCGTTGGTGGCTACCAACCACGTGCATTACCACGTTCCCCGGCGGCGCTACCTCCAGGACGTACTGACCTGCATTCGCGAGAAATGCATGCTGGTCGAGGCCGGTGCACGACTCATGCCGAACGCCGAGCGTCACCTGCGGCGGCCAGAGGAGATTCTGCGGCGCTACACGGCGCATGCGGAAAGTGAGCTGGCGCGCGTCGGGCGTGTGGCGCTGGAGAACACGCTGCGCATCGCGCAGCGCTGCCAGTTCAGCTTGGATGAGCTGCGTTACGACTATCCACACGAGCTGGTGCCGGCCGGCCGGACGGCGATGGAGTTTCTGGAGGAGCTGACGTGGCGGGGGGCGGAGCAGAGGCACTCCGTCTCGGCGTCCCTTCCGCAACTCCCCCGCGACCTGCTGGGCGCCGAGCTCGAGCTCATCCGCGAGCTGCGCTACGAGCATTACTTCCTGACCGTCTGGGACCTCTGCCGCTACGCGCGCAGTCGCGGCATTCTCTGCCAGGGGCGCGGGTCGGCGGCGAACTCGGCAGTGTGCTACTACCTGGGCATCACCGCCGTCGATCCGACCCGCCACGATCTGCTGTTCGAGCGTTTCATCAGCCGTGAGCGTAATGAGCCGCCGGACATCGACGTGGACTTCGAGCACGAGCGGCGCGAGGAGGTTTTTCAATATATCTACGAGAAATACGGGCGCGAGCGGGCGGCGATCACGGCGGAAGTGATCCGCTACCGCCCGCGGCTGGCGGTGCGCGAAGTGGGCAAGGTGCTGGGGCTGTCGCTCGACCGGGTCGACGCGCTGGCCAAGATGATCGATTGGTGGCACGGGTGGGGGACGGAGGAACGGGACGCAGGGACGCAGGGACGAAGGGACGAAGGAGTGGGCGGCGCGCCGGCGTGCGGGAATCGCGGGACGACCGCATCGCTGCTTTGTCACGCCGGGCTGGATCCGGCCGACCGCACGATGCGGATGCTGGTGCGACTGGTGAAGCAGTTGATCGGCTTTCCGCGGCATCTTTCGCAGCATGTGGGCGGGTTCGTGATTACCGAGAGCCCGCTGTGCGAAATCGTCCCGCTGGAGAATGGCGCCATGCCCGGGCGCACGTTCATCGAGTGGGACAAGGATGACATCGACGCGCTGGGCATCCTGAAGGTCGATTGCCTGGCGCTGGGAATGCTGACGGCGATTGGAAAGTGTTTTGCGATGCTGAAGGGAACAGGGAAGCGGGAACAGGGAACAGGGAAGAGGGAACAGGGAGGAGGGGACGCTGGCGGACACACAGCCGGGCATGGCCGCTTGCGACGAGACGAAACGAATACTTCAGGGGTTAATGGGAAGCCTGCGCCGCAAGTGCCAGAAATCCTGATGGATCATGGGCAATCGTTACATGCGCCTACCCTGTTCCCGGTTCCCTTCTCCCTCTTCCACATCCCCCCCGAAGACCCCGCCGTCTACGACATGATCTGCGCGGCCGACACGGTCGGCGTGTTTCAGATCGAGAGCCGCGCGCAGATGTCCATGCTGCCGCGCCTGAAGCCGCGGAGTTTCTACGACCTGGTGATCGAGGTGGCGATTGTGCGGCCCGGGCCGATCCAGGGCGGCATGGTGCATCCCTATCTGCGCCGGCGCGACGGCCTGGAAGCCGTAACGTATCCCAGTCCCGCCGTGGAACGCGTGCTGAAGAAAACGCTGGGCGTGCCGCTGTTTCAGGAGCAGGTGATGCGGCTGGCGGTGGTGGCGGCGGGCTTCAGCCCGGGCGAGGCCGATCAACTCCGCCGGGCGATGGCCGCCTGGCGCCGCAGCGGAGAGATCGAACGGTTTCAGCTCAAGCTGATCCGCGGCATGCTGGAACGCGGATACTCGCGCGACTTTGCCGAGAGCATTTACCGCCAGATTCAGGGATTCGGTGAATATGGCTTTCCCGAGAGTCATGCCGCCTCGTTCGCGCTGCTGGTGTACGCGTCGGCGTGGCTGAAGCGTTATTACCCGGCGGCTTTCTGCGGGGCGCTGCTGAATGCGCAGCCGCTGGGGTTCTACACGCCGGGACAGCTCGTGCGCGACGCGATTCAGCATGGCGTCGAGGTCCGGCCGGTGGATGTGAACGACAGCGTTTGGGATTGCAGGCTGGAAGAGAGGCGCGCAGGCACGGAGGAAGGGACGAACGGATGCAGGGACGAAGGGACGCAGGGACGCAGGGACGGAGGTGTTTCTCGCGAGGCAGCGGGGCCGGCCCTGCGGCTGGGGCTGCGGCTGATCCGCGGCATTCGGCGAGACGGCCTGGCCGGGCTGGAGGCTGCTCGCGCGGCGGGACGGGTAAAGTCGCTCGCAGAGCTGCTGCGGGCCGGTGTGCCGCGCGAGACGCTGCTGCGACTGGCGGGGGCGGACGCGTTTCGATCGCTCGGACTGAGCCGGCGAGCCGCGTTGTGGGAAATTCTGGCGATGGACGAAGGAAGGGACGAAGGGACGGAGGGACGAAGGGACGGAGGGGAAGGAAGGCACGCAGACACGCGCGCGATCAAAACCGCGCCCGTAAGGAAGTGGCCCGCAGGAGCGGCTGCGCGCCCGCCGTCATCGCTCTTTTCCGACCTGCCGCCCGGCGAACCGGCCGTCTCGCTGCCCGCCATGCCGCTGGGCGAGACGGTCGTGCAGGATTACGACTCGATCGGCTTTTCGCTGAACGCGCATCCGGTCGAGCTGATTCGACCGGAGCTGAACGCGCTGCGGGTGATCCCCTCGGCGAAGCTGGCGCGGCTGCGCAACGGGCAGCGGGTGCGCGTGGGCGGAATCGTCACCTGCCGGCAGCGCCCCGGCACGGCCAAGGGCGTGGTCTTCATCACGCTGGAGGACGAAGGCGGGATGTGCAATCTGATCGTGCGCCCCGAGGTGTGGGAGCGCGACTGCTGGGTGGCGCGCAATCGGCTGGCGCTGCTGGCCGAAGGCAAGATCGAGCGGCAGGGCGCGGTGGTGCACGTCATGGCGACGCAGCTTTACGACCTGAGCCGGCGGTTGGTGGAGATCCAAGGCAATTCGCGGGATTTTCACTGAACGGTCGCCATCGCATCGCCGGTTTCAAACCTACCTGACACGTAGACGATGTACGTGCCCGACCGGACGACTTGCGAGTATCGTAGAGTCCGGTGCGCAGCCAGAGGAGGAAATCGGATGCCATCAGGCCGGCATTACTGGGTGACGACGACGGTGATTCTGGCGAGCTGCGGTTACGGCACCGTTGGCGACATGAGCGCGCAGGGTGCGCAAGAGGCGCGCGGCGTCGTGTTTGACGACGCGAACGGCAACGGGCACCGCGAGCCGAGCGAGCCGGGAATCGCAGGCGTACGCGTCTCCAACGGCAGCGACGTCGTGGCGACGGATTCACAAGGCGGATATGCGCTGCCGGTCAGCGTCGACACGATCGTGTTCGTCATCAAGCCGCGCGACTGGACGCCGCCGGTGGACGCCTTGAATCTTCCGCGCTTCTGGTACGTGCACAAGCCGGCGGGCTCGCCCCCGCTGGAGACCGCCGGCGTCGCGCCGACCGGGCCGCTGCCGGCGTCGATCGACTTTCCGCTGCGGGCCGCGCCGGAGAAGGACCGCTTCGACGTGGTCGTGTTCGGCGACCCGCAGCCGCGCGACCTGGCCGAGGTGAACTACCTGTCGAACGACGTGGTCCGAGAGGTGATCGGGATCGACGCGGCGTTCGGCGTGTCGCTGGGCGATATCGTCTTCGACAACCTGGGCCTCTACGACGCGTACAACCAGGTGATGAGCCAGGTCGGTATTCCCTGGCACAACGTGCATGGAAACCACGACCAGAACTACGATGTTCAGACCGATTTGCTGGCCGATGAGACCTGGGAGCGCGTCTACGGCCCGCCGACCTACGCGTTCGATTACGGCAACGCCCATTTCATTGCGATCGATGGGGTCATGTATGACGGGCACAAGAAGCGCGGGCAGTATCACGCCGAGTTCGGCCGGCACCTGAAGTTCATCGAGAACGACCTGAAGTTCGTGCCGAAGGACAAGCTGGTCGTACTGATGATGCACATTCCGCTGATCGAGGCGCTCGACAAGTCGGCGTATTTCAAGCTGCTGCTGGGTCGCCCGCACACGCTCTCGCTGGCGGCGCACTGGCACAAGCAGCAACACTTCTTTTTGGGCGAAAACGACGGCTGGCCCGGTCCCGAGCCGCATCACCTGGTTGTGCATGCGACGGCCTGCGGCTCGTGGTGGCAGGGGGCACCCGACGAGCTGGGCATCCCGCACACGACCATGCGCGACGGCGGACCCAATGGCTACTCGGTGCTCTCGATCGACGGCCATCGCTACAGCCTGCGGTTTCAGGCGGCGCGACGCGGCCCCAACGCCCAGATGAACATCTACCTGCCCGACGAACTCACACGCGAACAGCTCGCCACGACCGAAGTCGTCGTAAATGTCTTCGCCGGCTCCGAGCGGTCGACGGTCGAGCTGCGCGTGACCGGCGGACAGCCGGCGTGGTCGGCGTTGGAGCGAGCGGAGCGGCCCGACCCGGCCTTTGAAGCGATGAAGACCCTGGAAGAGTCGAAAACGCCTCCGCCGGGGCGCAAGCTGCCCAAGGCGGAACCCACGGGGCACATCTGGATCGGGAAGCTCCCGACGAACCTGGCAGCCGGCGCGCACACGATCGAAGTGCGCACGACCGACATGTTCGGGCAGACGTACGTCGACCGGAAGGTGCTGCGCGTGCGCTAGAGCGGCGGCCGCCTGCGAGAATGGCCCCGCACGGCGAGTACCGCGCGGGGCCAGTAGCTTGGAACCATTCGCGCCGGTGCGCGTCAGGTCACTTCCCAGGTATCACCTTCGTTGAACAGGGCGTCCAGGTCGCCGTCGCCGGACTTGGCGCGGGCCTGTTTCACCTGACCGATCAGCAGATCCTCAAAGGTCGGCTTCTCGACGCAGCGGAAGACGCCCATCGGCTCCGGAAACTCCGGGTAGTGCAGTTGCGAAAGCAGAAACGCCAGCGTGCCGGTCGCGGCGCGCTCGTCGTGAATCAGCAGGTCATCGGCGGAGACGCCGGCACCGAGCTCGACTACTTCCGGTGTCAGTGCGTTGAGGCGGATGCCTTTGTTGCGATTGGCGCCGAAGATCAGCGGCTTGCCGTGCTCGAGGTAGACGATGTTCTCGGGCCGCTGGGCGCGGTCGCTGGCATACTCCCAGGCCATGTGGTTGTATACGTTGCAATCCTGGTAGATCTCGACGAAGGCCGCGCCCTTGTGGGCGGCGGCGCGCTTGAGAATCTCCTGC